>JASLDZ010000375.1 GCA_030151985.1 Caulobacteraceae bacterium
GGCCTTCGTGGTGGCGATGAGCGGCCGGCAGGTGGCGGTGGTGTGCCCGACGACGCTGCTCGCCCGCCAGCACTTCAAGACCTTCAGCGAGCGGTTCGCCGGCTGGCCGATCAAGGTGCGACAGCTCTCCCGCATGGTCCCTGCCAAGGAGGCCGCCGAGACTCGCGACAAGCTCAAGACCGGCGAGGTGGAGGTGGTGATCGGCACCCACGCCATCCTGGCCGCCCAGGTCGGGTTCAAGGACCTCGGCCTCGTGATCGTCGACGAGGAGCAGCACTTCGGCGTCAAGCACAAGGAGCGGCTGAAGGAGCTGCGCGCCGACGTGCACATGCTGACCCTGACCGCCACGCCGATCCCGCGCACGCTGCAGATGGCGCTGTCCGGCATCCGCGAGATGTCGATCATCGCCACGCCCCCCGTCGACCGGCTGGCGGTGCGGACCTACGTGCTGCCGTCCGATCCCGTGACGATCCGAGAAGCCCTGTTGCGGGAGAAGTACCGCGGCGGCCAGGCCTACTTCGTCGCGCCCCGGTTGAAGGACCTGCCGGAGTTGGAGAAGACGCTGCGCGAGCAGGTGCCCGAGGTGAAGGTGGTCGTCGGCCACGGCCAGATGACGCCGACCCAGCTCGAGGAGGTGATGGGCGCCTTCTACGACGGCCAGTACGACGTGCTGCTGTCCACCACGATCGTGGAGTCGGGCCTCGACATCCCCAGCGCCAACACCCTGATCGTGCACCGCGCGGACATGTTCGGCTTGGCGCAGCTCTACCAGATCCGGGGCCGCGTTGGCCGGTCGAAGGCGCGCGCCTACGCCTACCTGACCACCCACCCCGAGCGGGTGCTCACCGAGGCCGCCGACAAACGGCTGAAGGTGCTGCAGAGCCTGGACAGCCTGGGCGCGGGCTTCCAGCTCGCCAGCCACGATCTGGACATCCGGGGCGGCGGCAACCTGCTGGGCGACGAGCAGTCCGGCCACATTCGTGAGGTCGGCGTCGAGCTCTACCAGCAGATGCTGGAGGACGCGGTGAACGAGCTCCGCGCCGGCGAAGGCAAACACGCGCCGGATCCCCGCGCCTGGTCCCCGCAGATCAACGCCGGCGCCGCCGTCCTCATCCCCGAGGACTACGTGCCCGACCTGAACGTGCGCCTCTCCATCTACCGCCGCCTGTCGGAAGCCGAGAAGCCGGAGGACCGCGAAGCGCTCGCCGCCGAGCTGATCGACCGCTTCGGCCCCCTTCCGCAGGAGGCCGACCAGCTGCTCAAGGTGGTCGGCATCAAGGGGCTGTGCCGACAGGCGGGGGTGGAGAAGATCGACGTGGGGCCCAAAGGCGCGGTGGTCAGCTTCCGCGGCGAGGACTTCGCCAATCCGGGCGGCCTGATCGCCTTCATCCAGAAGCGCGCCGCCGAGTGGAAGGTGCGTCCCGACCACAAGGTGGTGGTCAAGGGCGAGTTCGAGACTCCCGAGCAACGGCTGGCGGCGGCGGAGCGGATCGTGGGGGCCCTCGCCAAGGTCGCGCTGGCGGCCTGACGCATCCCTTCGCCAAGCTCGGCGTTACGCCCCGCAACTCCCCGCCTCGACGGCCTGACCCGCAACCTGCGCGAGCTTTCGCTTGGACAACCCCACGCCTGAATTGCCCGCCGGCGGTCCTCCGCCGAGCATCGAGACGCCCGGCGGCCGCGCCGGGATCGACAACACCCCCAACGACATCTTCTTCGCCGCCGTCGAGACGACGCGGATGCCGATGACGGTGACCGACCCGAACCAGCCGGACAACCCGATCATCTTCGCCAACAACGCCTTCATCAACATGACGGGCTATACGCGCGAGGAGATCGTCGGCCGCAACTGCCGCTTCCTGCAGGGGCCGGAGACCGACATGTCGGTGATCGACCAGGTTCGCGAGGCGATCAGGACGGAGACGGAGTTCGCCACCGAGGTCCTGAACTACCGCAAGAACGGCTCCACCTTCTGGAATGCGCTCTTCGTCAGCCCCGTCTACGGCAAGGACGGGAAGCTGCTCTACTTCTTCGGCAGCCAGCTGGACGTCTCCCGCCGCCGCGACGCCGAGGACGCGCTGCGCCAGAGTCAGAAGATGGAGGCGCTGGGCCAGCTCACCGGCGGCATCGCCCACGACTTCAACAACCTCTTGCAGGTGATCGTCGGCTACATGGACAGCCTGACCTATCAGGCCGAGAAGGTCGGCGACGCGCGCACGGTGCGCCAGCTGGAGGCGGTCAGCGACGCGGCCGGGCGGGCGACCAAGCTGACGCAGCAGCTCCTGGCCTTCTCGCGCAAGCAGCGGCTGGAGGGCCGGGCGCTCAGCCTCAACTCGCTGGTGGAGAGCATGGCGGAGCTGGCGCAGCGTACGCTGGGCGCCTCCATCGAGTTCCGCACCGAGCTGGCTGACGGCCTGTGGAACTCCCGTCTCGACCCGGTGCAGGCCGAGATGGCGCTCCTGAACATCGTCATCAACGCGCGCGACGCCATGCCGGACGGCGGCTCGGTGACGCTCTCCACCGCCAACCGCGTGCTGGAGAACAGCGAGGACACGCCTCGCGCCCTCCCGCCCGGCCGCTACGTCGAGGTGGCGGTCGCCGACACCGGCTCCGGCATCCCGCCCGAGGTGCTGGGCCGGGTCATGGATCCCTTCTTCACCACCAAGGAGGAGGGCAAGGGCACGGGCCTGGGCCTCTCCTCCGTCTACGGCTTCGCGCGCCAGAGCGGCGGGGCGGCCGAGATCGACAGCGAGGTCGGCAAGGGCACGACCGTGCGCCTGCTCTTCCCCGTCACCGAGCAGGAGGCGAAGACCCACGCCCCCAGCAACCGCGCCATGGACCGCGGCGGCGCCGAGACCATCCTCGTGGTCGACGACCGGCCCGAACTTGCCGAACTCGCCCGCTCGATCCTGGAGGACGCCGGCTACGCCGTGCTGACCGCCGCCAATGGGCGCAGCGCGCTCGAGGTGCTGGACGGGCGACCGGAGGTCGACATGCTGTTCTCCGACCTGATCATGCCCGGCGGCATGAATGGCGTGGTGCTGGCGCGCGAGGCCAAGCGGCGGCGTCCCAAGCTGCGCGTGCTCCTGACCACCGGATACGCCGAGGCCTCGCTGGAGCGGGACGACGCCGGCGGGACCGAGTTCGAGCTGATCGACAAGCCCTACCGCCGCGCCGACCTCGTGCGCCGGGTGCGGCTGGTGCTGGACGGTCCGACAGGCGTCGGCTGATCGGGTGGGAGACGCGGGTTCAAGCCCGCGCGCGACGCAAGGTGATGTTGATCCGGCCGCCTCCCGGCACGAGGCGGGACGAGCCGGCCAGGATGCGGTCCACCCCGTGGAAGGCGTGGCGCGCCTCGCCCGCGAGCACGCAGACGTCGCCCGACGCCAGCCGCATGGAGCGGGTCGGGTCGCCGCGCTGGGGCCCGCCCAGCCGGAACACCGCCGTGTCGCCCAGGCTGACCGACAGCACGGGCGCGGCCATGTCGTCCTCGTCGCGGTCCTGGTGCAGACCCATGCGGGCGGGGCCGCGGTAGAGGTTCACGAGCGCGGAGTCCGGCTCGACCGTCGCCTCCGCATGCGTGCGCCAGAGGTCGCGCAGCACCGGCGGCATGGCGGGCCAGGGGCGGCCGGTGAGCGGATCGCGCGCGACATAGGCGTAGCCCGCCCGGGACGAGGTCCAGCCCAGCGGCCCGAAGCTGGTCATCTCCACGCTCATCGTCCCGCCGTTAGGCGTCTCGTAGCGACGGAAGGGCGTTTCGGCGGCGGCGGCCTCCACCGCGCGAACCAACGCCGCCTGGGCCGCGGGATCGAGCGCGGCGGGCAGCAGGCGAAATCCGGAAGGGGCGGCGAGCGGCGGCATCATTAAACTTGCGACAGGAAAGGTCCGGGGCGGCCTCCCCATATGGCGAGGCCCCGCAGCGCAGCCTATGAGCCGTGCCAAACGTATACAGGACGTCCTCCATGCCCACCCCGTTGCGGACGCTCGGCGTCTCCGCCCTCGCGCTCGCCTTCGCCGCTCCGGCCCTCGCTGCGCCCGTCCGCAAGGCGCCCGCCGCGCACCCGGCGGCGTCCGCCTCGGACCGGATCGTGCTGCCCACCGACGTCGCGCCGCAGAGCTACGACATCGCGATCACGCCCGACATCAAGGCCGCCACCTTCGCCGGCCACGTCGACATCGCCGTCAC
>JASLDZ010000401.1 GCA_030151985.1 Caulobacteraceae bacterium
GCGGGAGACGGGAGCGAAGGGCGTCTCCACCCGCGCCGGCGCCTCGGCCGCGGCGTCCAGCCGGGCGGCGAGCGCCCGGATCGTCGGCGCGCTGTAGAGGTCCTGGATCGAGACGGCGCGCAGAGCCGGGTCGCGCCGTGCGATCGAGACCATCCGCGCCGCCCGCAGCGAGTGGCCGCCCAGGTCCTCGAAGAAGTCGTCGGTGACCGAGACCGCGGCCGGGTCGAACACCTGGCGCCAAGCGTCGTGTAGCTTGGCCTCGGTCAGGGTCGCGGGGGGCGTGATCTCGCGCGCCTCGGGCGCCACGTGCTCGGGCTTGGCCAGCGCCTTGCGGTCCACCTTGCCGGAGACCAGGGTCGGCAGCGCGTCGCGCACCTCCCAGGCGTTGGGACGCATGTAGGCGGGCAGGCGGATCTTGGCGGCCTCCTTCAGCGTCTCGAGGTCGATCGTCCGGCCGGCGCGGGCGACAACGAAGGCCACCAGGAGCTCGGACCCGTCGTCCTCGCGGTAGAGGTTGACCAGCGCCTGGGCGACCGTCTCCTCCTCGGCGATCACGCTCTCGATCTCGCCCAGCTCGACGCGGTAGCCGCGGATCTTCACCTGGGTGTCGATCCGGCCGAGGAAGACGATGTTGCCCCGCTCGTCCAGCCTGACGAGGTCGCCGGACTTGTAGATGGGCTCGGGGACGCCGCGAGGGCCGGGGAAGGAGGTCGTGGTGAACTTCTCGGCCGTCAGCTCGGGCCGGTTGACGTAGCCGGCGCCCACGCCCGGTCCGCCCAGCACCAACTCGCCCTCGGCGCCATCCGCCACCGGGTTAAGGTGCTCGTCCACGATCCAGCCGAGGTAGCCGGGCAGGGGGGTGCCGATGGTCACCGGGTCGCCGGGGGCGAGCTCCGCCCAGGTGGCGGTGACGGTGGTCTCGGTGGGGCCGTAGGTGTTCAGCAGCCGCCGGCCCGGCAGGCTCCAGCGCCGCGCGAGCTCCGGCGGGCAGGCCTCGCCGCCCAGGTTGATCAGCCGGGCGGTGGGCACGTCCTCGTCCAGCACCGCCAGCAGCGACGGCACCGCGTGCCACACCGTGACGCCCGCCGCGGTCAGCACCTTGGCGAGGTCCGGCCCCGCCTTGGCCAGCGCTTCGGACCCGGCCAGCACCTCGGCTCCCACGAACCAGGCGGACCACATGGTCTCGACGGACATGTCGAACGAGTAGCTGAACCCGCCGTACACCCGGTCGTCGACGTTCAGGTCGAGGATCGCGCTCTCGCAGCGCACCAGGTGGCAGACGTTGGCGTGGGTGATGATCACGCCCTTGGGCCGGCCGGTCGAGCCGGAGGTGTAGATGATGTACGCCTCGTCGGACGGCGCGGCGCCCGTCTCGGCGCGGGTGAGCGGCGTGGAGTCGAACGCTGCGATCTCTCCCAGGTCGGTGTCCACCGCCAGCGCCCGGGCCCCCGCCGCCGTGAAGGCTTCCGCCCGCTCCGCCAGGGTCACCACCACGCGGGCGGCGCAGTCGGAGGCCACGAACTCCGCCCGGTCCTGCGGGAAGCCCCAGTCGACCGGCACATAGGCCGCGCCCGCCTCCAGCGTCCCCAGGATCGCCATGTAGGCGTCCAGCCCCCGCGGCAGGCACAGCACCACCCGGTCGCCCCGCTCCACCCCGTTCGCGCGCAGGTAGCGGGCGAAGCGGGCGGCGCGGTCGCGCAGGTCGGCGTAGGTCCAGCAGTCCTTGCGCGACAGCTCCAGGTCCACGCCCGCGAGCCTCAGCGCGGTGCGCTCGCCATGGACGGCGGCGCTGGCGGCGAAGATCTCGTGCAGCAGCTCGTCGCGGGCGTAGGGCTCCGCCGGGGCGAGCGCCGGGGCGACGGGGAGGGGCGGCGGCGAAGGCGTGTCGAGCATGGGCTGGCGTTCCATAACGCGCGCCGGGCCCATCGGTAACCGCCATCTCGGAACGGCGGGCGCCCGCCCCCCGTTGGCGACCCGGACCGGAGGGGCGCGTGGCGGAACAGGAAGCCAAGCTCGTCGTCTACGCGGCGCTGGCCGGCAACGTGGCGATCGCGGTGGTGAAGGGGCTCGCGGCCGCGGTCTCGGGCTCCGGGAGCATGGCCAGCGAGGCCGTGCACAGCCTCGTCGACAGCCTGGACCAGGTGCTGCTGCTGGTGGGCGAGGCGCGCGGGGCCCGCCCGCCCGACGCCAGCCATCCGTTCGGCCACGGGCTGGAGACCTACTTCTGGAGCTTCACCGTCGCCCTGATGGTGTTCCTGCTCGGCGGCGCCGCCTCCGTGGCGGAGGGAGTGTGGAAGCTGCTCCATCCGGGCGAGGGCGGCTCGGCGGCGCTGAACTACGGCGTGCTGGCGGTGTCGGCGGTGTTCGAGAGCGTCTCGCTGGTGCTGGGGCTGAAGCAGTACCGCGCGATCACCAAGGGGCGCGTCGGCGTCGCCGCCTTCGTGCGCCGCTCCAAGGACCCCAACCTGTTCGTCACCCTGATGGAGGACAGCGCGGCCCTGATCGGCCTGGGACTGGCCGCGCTCGGGGTCACGGGGGAGATGCTGGGACTGGCGTGGGCGGACGGGGCGGCCTCGCTCGCCATCGGCGTCCTCCTGGTGGCCGTGGCCGCCGTCCTCGCCAACGAGACGCGCAGCCTGATCGCGGGCGAGGCCGCCGACCGCACCGTGGTCGACGCGGTGCGCGAGGCGCTGGACGCCTGCCCCCACGTCTCCCGCACCGACGAGGTCGCCACCCTGCAGCTCGGGCCGAAGACGATCCTGGTCGCGGTCACCCTGGAGCTCGCCGACGGCGCCGGCGCCATGGAGGCGGCGGCCGAGGCGATCGCCGCCCATGTCCGCGGCATCGACGAGCGGATCGCCCGCGTCTACTTCCGCCCGCCCGGCGCCGTCGACGTTGCGCCGAAGGCCGCGCAACAGGCATAAGCGGGCAGCCTCAAGCCGGCGTAGCACAGCGGTAGTGCAGCGGTTTTGTAAACCGAAGGTCGGGAGTTCGATCCTCTCCGCCGGCACCAGGAATCCGACCCAAAGCGCTGCGCGCTGAGGTTGTAAACGCCTCGTTCACCATGTATCAAGTTGCAGCGGCGGGGGGCCGTCGCGTGCGGCGGGGTGGCGGAATGGCGGTCGTGGAAGAGGCGTCGCGGACGCGCGAGGCGCGGGCGGCGCGGGGCAGGCCCAGGTGGCTGACCGGCGCGGT
>JASLDZ010000427.1 GCA_030151985.1 Caulobacteraceae bacterium
CGCCCCGGCCGCGGGCGCCGACGTCGGGGGCGGGCACGTGATGCGGGACGGCGCGCTCGCGACGGCGCTCGCCGCACGGGGAGCCCGCTGCGTCTTCGCGACGCCGGACGAAGGGGCGGCCATCCTCGCGCGCTTCTATCCCGGCGCCTTCGCCGCACATGCCGTCGCACGCGGCGACATGGCGGCGCTGGCCGCGCTTGCGGACCGCCTGTCCGTCGACGCGGCGGTGTTCGACGACTACGCCCTGGCGGCCGACCAGGAGCGCTCGCTCTCCCGGCCGGGCCGGGTGTTGATGGCGATCGACGACCTCGCGGACCGTCCGCACGCCGTCGACCTGCTGCTCGACCCGGGCTACGGGAGGCGGGGGGAGGCGTACGCGGCCGTCGCCCCGGACGCGACGCTGCTGGTCGGCCCCCGCTACGCCCTGCTTCGCCCCGGCTTCTCCGACGTCCAGGCGCGCCCCGCCCCGGGGCCGATGCGGCGGCTGTTCGTCTCCTTCGGGCTGAGCGACGTGGGGGGCGTGGCGGCGCGCGCGGTGGAGATGGCGCGGGCCTTCGATCCCCTGCTGACCTTCGACGTCGCCCTCTCCGCCGGCGCGCCCAGCCTCCCCGCGCTGGAGGGCCGACCGGGCGTGGCCCTGCACCTGGACGCCCGCGACGTGGCCCCGCTGATGCGCGTGGCCGACGCCGCGCTGGGCGCGGGAGGCTCGGGAGCCTGGGAGCGGGCCGCGCTGGGCCTGCCGACGCTCACCGTCATCGTGGCCGACAACCAGCGCCCGGCGGTGGACGCCCTGGCGCGGGAGGGCGCGGTGATCGCCTGCGACCTCGCCACGCCGGACTTCGCGGAGCGCTTCGCCGCGGGGCTCGCCGCCCTGGCCGATCCGGCGGTGCGCCGGCGCCTGTCCCTGCGCTCGCGCGCGCTCTGCGACGGGCGCGGTGCGGAGCGCGCGGCGGACGCCCTGCTGGAGGCGATCAGGGCGCGATCGTGAGCGCCCCGTCCGCCCAGCCCCGCGCGGCCAGCCGCGCCTGCGCCCGCCGCTTCGCCGCCGGCCACTCGGCCGCCAGCATGCCGAACCCGATCGCGTCACGGGCGCGGCCGCCCTTGACCACGTGAGCGCGGAAGTCGGCCTCGCGGGTGAAGCCGAAGTCGAGGTGCAGTTTCCAGGCGTCGACGTTCTCGGCCAGCACCTCCACCCACAGCTTGCGCAGGCCGGCGGTCTCGAACGCCCAGCCCAGCACCAGGAACTCCATCGCCGCGCCGATCCCTCGCCCGCGCATCTGGGGCGACGCCAGGTAGGAGCCCCACTCCCCGCGCCCGTGCGCGCCCATGCCGACCACGTGCGCCACGCCGCATGGGACGCCGTCGGCCTCGGCGATCCAGTAGCGCCGGTCCTGCGCCCCCGCCGCCGCGACCAGCCAGCGGGCGTGCTCCGCCTCGCCGATCGCGTGGTCGCCGTACATGTGGCGGGCGACGTCCGGGGCGTTGCGCCAGGCGAGCACCCGCGGTCCGTCGGCGGGTTCCAGAGGCCGCAGGTGTAGGCGCTCGGGCGGCGGGCTCATGCGGCGAGGTTGGGGATGGCGGCGCCCGGATGGGCCGCCTGCCAGTCGAGGACGGCCGCGCTGTCGAAGGTCGGGTCGCGGGGATAAAGGTCCGCGTAGACGCGGGAGACGAAGGCGAAGTCCTCCGGCGTATCGACCGTCCAGCGCCAGCGCTCCGGCGGATCGCGCCTCACCTGCGCCAGGCGGAAGCGGTCGGGGCGGCGGTAGAGGAAGGGCGTGACGTGCTCGCGCTCGTAGGGATCGCGCGACTCCGCCTGGGCGGCCGCCAGCGCCGCGCCGCGCAGGACCTCGACGTCGAGCCCTTTCGGGAAGGTCGCGCCGGCGGTGTTGGCCGTGTAGTCCGCGCCCTCGGCAAGGTGAGCCTCCGCGCAGCGGTCGATCACGGCGGGGTCGGCCAACGGGCAGTCGGCGGTCAGCCGCATGAGGTGCTCGGGCGCGCCGGCGGCGCTCCAGGCCTGGTAAAAGCGCGCCAGGACGTCGTCGAGCGGCCCTCGCGACACCTCCACGCCGGCCGCCTCGAGGAGGGCCGCGATCGGATCGTCGGACGGCTCCACGCTGGTCGCGACCACCAGCCGCGTGATCGAGGACGCGCGCCTCAGCCGCTCGATCTGCCGCAGGATCATCGGCTCGCCCAGCAGCGGGCGCATCACCTTGCCCGGCAGGCGGCTGGAGCTCATCCGCGCCTGCAGGACCGCCAGCATCAGACGGCGTGCGCCTTGGCCTGCTCGCAGGGTTCGGGATGGTCGCCGCACTCGACCTGCAGGGTGGCGTGGCCGATGCCGAAGCGGTGGCGCAGATCGTCCGACAGCCGGCGCAGCAGGCCGTCGTCGGGCGGGGCGCCCGGCCGCACGAGGTGGGCGGTGAGCGCCACGTCGGTGGTCGACATCGCCCAGATGTGCAGGTCGTGGACCTCCACCACCCCGGGCGCGGCGGACAGATGCTCGTGCACGGCCTGGGCGTCGACGCCCTGCGGCACCGCGTCGAGCGCCAGCTTCAGGCTCTCGGTCAGGAGCGACCAGGTGCCCGCCACGATCACCGCGCTCACCGCCAGCGTCGCCACCGGGTCGAGCCAGCGCCAGCCGGTCAGCCAGATGCCCAGTCCCGCCAGCGCCACGCCGAGCGACACCAGGGCGTCGGCGGCCATGTGCAGGAAGGCGCCGCGCACGTTCAGGTCGCCCTTGCCACCCGAAGCGAACAGGGCCGCGCTGATCCCGTTCACGACCACGCCGCCCAGGGCGACGACGATCACCGTCAGGCCCGCGGTCGGCTCGGGATGGGCCAGGCGCCGCACCGCCTCCCACGCGATCGCCCCCGTCACGATCAGCAGCGCCGCCGCGTTGCCCAGGGCCGAGAGGATCGACGCGCGTCGGAAGCCGTAGGTGTAGCGCGGCGTCGGCCGCGACCGTCCGAGCGCCTGCGCCGCCCAGGCCGCGCCCAGCGCCAGCACGTCGCTGAGGTTGTGCCCGGCGTCGGCCACCAGCGCCAGCGAGCCCGACGCCCAGCCGTATCCCGCCTCCACCGCCAGGTAGACCGTGTTCAGCACCATGCCG
>JASLDZ010000448.1 GCA_030151985.1 Caulobacteraceae bacterium
TGCACAGACATGGGAGCTCTTCCGCCGTCGCCCGGCGCACGAGGGCCGAGCCTGTTCTGAAACGAGAGCGCCGCCGCAGGTCCCGTCCGGACCCGAGGCGGCGAAGGGGCGACATATGGCGCAACCGGCCTTCCGGGTCAAAGCCGGCGGCTTGAGGCTTGCGCCTCGCCGTGTGACAAGCCCCGCCCGGCGCGTGCGGATGTGGCGGAACTGGTAGACGCACTGGATTTAGGTTCCAGCGCCGCAAGGCGTGGAGGTTCGAGCCCTCTCATCCGCACCATCCGCCCCAGCGGCCGGAACGGCTTGCTCAGGCGGCCCACGACAGGCGCAAAGCGTCGAACGCCACGCCGAGGGCTCTGGGATCGTCGTGCGGCGGCTCTCCTCGCGTCTTGGGCGCCATGACGTCGATGACGATCTCCAGCAGCCCGTCCGCGCGGAGCTGGGTCGCCGGGACACGCGCCTCCAGCGCCTCGCCCGCCCGCGCCGCCGCCTCGCACGCAACCCCGCCGTTGACGGCGATCCTGAGCGGCATGCCCCCGCACGGGCCGCGCGAAAGCGCCTGCGCCACCCGCAGGTCGACGCGCAGGTCGCGGCCGTCGGGCGGATCGTGCCGCAGTCGGATGTGCGAGCGCGGACCGTCGGTCCATCGACCCCAGCCCTCGGGGCCGCAGAAGCCGGACACCAGGAAGACGTCCGCTGAGTCGAGCCCGAAGGCGACAGCCTCCCCGACTGGCAGGTACGGCGCCGCCGCCCCGAAACGCTCCAGCAACTGTCCCGGCGCTAAGGCGCTCCAGAGGTCGTCAATGGGCCCGAGCAGGCGCTCGACCTCGGCGCGCTCGATGTCGGGCAAAGCGCGCAGGCTGGCGCGGTCCAGCGGCTGCGCCCGCGGAGGCAGGTCGACCCCGGGCCGCAACCCGGCGAAGGCGATGACGCGCGCCTCTCCCTCCGCCGGACGCGTGCAAAGGTCTTCGTACTTGACCAGCAGGACGGGCAACGGAGCGGCGGCGGCGGCGGCCATGATGCGCATCGCGTTCAGCCAGCGTCGATAGGTGACCGCGACCGGCTCGCTCAGCCATCGGTCCTCGCCCCGCAAGGCCGCCCGGCTGCGGGCCAGCGAGGAGCTGAGGGCGTCCATCGGATTGCGCAGGATCAGCACGAGCCGCAGATCGCCCAGAACACGGGCCAGCAGGTCGACGTCCTCCCAGAAGGCGCCCACGACCATCTTGCTGCCCAGCACCTTGGGCGCGTCGCGCCCGCTGGCCGTCCTGAACAGCGTCTCCAGCAGCGCCGCGAAGCGGCGGCGGTAGCCGTCGAGCTCCCATAGCCGCGCCACGTCTTCCGCCCCGCCTTCCAGCAGCAGCGAACCGGCGTGCCCGAGGAGCGCGTTGCGCGCATCGTCCTCGGTGTCCACCCTGACCGCAGCGAGCCGCAGCAGCGCCCGCACGACGGCGGTGAGGTTCTCCTCCGGCAGGACGGCGGCGTCGGGATGAGCCGCGATCACGGACGCGAGCAGCGAGGTCCCCGAGCGGGGTGCGCCGCCGACCAGCACGAAGGGGCCGGTGTAGAGGCAGGTCATCAAACCGTCATAAACCTGCTCGACGGCCGCCATATTTCGCAACGTTGCACGAAGCCGTCGTGCGCTCAGCGGGCGGCGTGTAGGTCCCGCAGCACGCCGGGCACCAGCCCTGGCAGGTCGTCGGCCACGAGGCCGGGGCCGAAGCGGGCGCCGGCCTCGGCGTGGATCCAGACCGCCGCGCAGGCGGCCTCGAAGCTCTCCATGTTCTGGGCGAGCAGGCCGGCGACCAAGCCCGCCAGGGTGTCGCCGGAGCCTGCGGTCGCCAGCCAGGGCGCGGCGTTGACGTTCACCGCGGCGCGGCCGTCCGGCGCCGCGATCACGGTGTCGGCTCCCTTCAGCACCACGACTGCCCCCGCCAGCCCAGCCGCCTCGCGGGCGGCGGTGATCCGTTCGGGCGAGCGGTCGAGGAGGCCCGGGAAAACGCGCTCGAACTCGCCGGGGTGGGGCGTCAGCACGTCGTCGCGGTCGAGCGCGCTGAAGAGTTCGGAGGGGTCGTCGCGGAAGACGGTCAGCGCGTCGGCGTCGACCACCAGCGCCGCGCCCGTCTGCGCCAGGGCCAGGACGTTGTCCGCCGTAGCCTCGGTGACGCCGGCGCCCGGACCGATCACCGCCGCGTCGGCCGTCTCGGCCAGATCGAGGAGTTCGTCCTCGGTGTCGAAGGGCCGCACCATCACCGCCTCGAGCGCGGCGGCATGGACCAGGAGCGCGTCCTGCGGGCAGAGCACGGTGACGAGCCCCGCGCCGATCCTCAGGCCCGCCCTCGCCGCCAGACGCGCCGCGCCGGTGTGCGCCGCGCCTCCGGACACGACCACCAGGCGGCCGCGCTGCATCTTGTGGGCGGAGACGGCCGGCCAGGGAAAGCGCGACGCCCATAGCGCCGGGCCGTTCTCGACCAGCGAGGGCGCCGCGGGCGCCGCGAGCCCGATGTCGGCCACCACCACCTCCCCGCAGAGCGCGCGGCCCGGCTGCAGCACATGCGCGGGCTTGGGCGCATGGAAGGTGACGGTGAGGGCGCAGGCGGCCACGGGCCCGGTCGGGACGCCCGTATCGCCGGCGAGGCCGGTGGGAAGATCGACGGCGACGATGGGGACGCCCAGCGCCTGGGCTCGGCGCAGAGCCTCCGCAGCCGGGGCGGGGGCGGCCGCGGCGCGCCCGCCTGCGCCGAACAGGGCGTCGACCACCAGCCCCGCGCCCTCGATCGCCGGGCCGGCCACCCGGCCGACCTCCCCCGCCCAGCCGGCGCGGGCGGCCTCGGCC
>JASLDZ010000002.1 GCA_030151985.1 Caulobacteraceae bacterium
ATCGCCGAAGCCTCGGACGCCGAAGTGCTGTTCGCTCCCGGCCTCTACCACTTCGCGTCCGGCCTGGCGGCCGCCAAGACGCTGATCGAGCGACCGGACCGTCCCACCGCCATCTTCGCATCGAACGACGACATGGCCGCCGCGACCCTGTTCGTCGCCCATCGGCAGGGCCTGGACGTGCCCAGCGACCTCAGCGTCGTGGGGTTCGACGACAGTGCGACCGCACCGACCCTTTGGCCGCCCCTGACCACGATCCGGCAACCCGTGCGAGCCATGGCCGCCACCGCCGTGGAGCTGCTGGCCCGCCGCATCCGGGCCCGAGACCAGGGCCCGCCCGCCGACCGCGTGCTCGACTACGCCCTGGTGATGCGCCAGTCGGCCGCGCCCCCCGGACATCGTTCGACCTGAGCTTCGGAGCCGTTGAGGCTCGCCCGACCGAACGCTTCGATGGCGTCGCGCGCGCTCAGCCTGCCGGGCGCGGCAGAAGCCGGCCTCGGAGCGCCAGGAACGCGGTGCCGGCGGCCGTCAGCCCGACGACCAGGTTGGCGCCCGCGAAGAGCACGGGCGCCAGCTCCGCCACCGCGCCGCTGTCGCCGCGCTCCGCAAGGCGCAGCGCCGCCGTCGCCAGGGCGGTCGCGCCGAAGGTGAAGGCCCAGTAGGAGGGCGCGAACCCGCTCCAGATCCAGGGCAGGAGGCGCAGCAGCACGAGCGCCTGCAGGAAGCCGTAGCCGAACAGGGCGTGGGCGCCGATGTCCGGCGCGCCTGAGGCCACCGACAGGTAGCAAACCGTGGCCACCGGCGCGGGCGCGAGCTGCACGCCGAGGGTGGGGCGCAGCGCCGGCGCCATCTCCGGCGCGGTCAGGAGGCGGTGGATCAGGACGGACTCGATCGCGAGCCAGGAGAAGAGCCCCGCTCCGAACGCGAGCTGGCCCCAATCGGGGCGGCCGAGCGCGGCGGCCAGCGTTCCCGTCACGAACGACCCGGCCACCGTCGGGAGGTAGAGCACGGGCGTGGAGGTGGAGGGGTCGCGTCCGCCCCGCCACAGCGCTCCCGTCCGCCAGACGGCGAAGGCGCCGGTGAACACGACGCCCGCCAGGAACAGGACAGTCGCGGCGGGCCGGCTGTAGGGCAGGAGGCCCCCCGCCACCAGCATGGTCGCCACGCCCGCCAGGCCCACGAAGCAGCATTGCACCGGGTGGTGCAGCTCAATGCGGGCGGCCGGCGCGTCACGCAGCCACTTCACCGCGTACAGCAGCGCCAGCACGACCCAGGCCGCGCCGGCGGCGGCCATGAGCGTCTCGCCCACCGCCGCGGGCGCGCCCCACAGCCGGTGCGCGGCGCGCCACGTGCCGCCCAGCCCAGCGAGGCCGAGCACGATCCCGAAGAAGGAGGCCGGCACGCGGGTCACCGCGTCGAAGCGCTTCGCCTGGACGGGTGCGGTGGAGGCCGTGATCGCCATGGTCCAAGCTTGGGCGTGCGGCCTCAGCGCAGGAAGGCGTCCAGCTGCCGCAGCATCGGCCGGGTCACACCTGGGCGACGCCGCCGTCGACGAACAGCTCGGCACCGGTGACGAAGCTGGACTGGTCGGACGCCAGGAACAGCGCGGCGTCGGCGATCTCGCGGGGGTCGCCCACGCGGCCCAGCGGCACGTCCGCCGCCGCCGCCGCGAGGAACCCCTGCTGGGCGGCCACGTCGTCTCCCGCCAGCCCCACGAGGCCGGGCGTGGCGGTCGGGCCGGGGCTCAGGACGTTCACGCGGATCCGGCGCGCCTTCAGGTCCACCGTCCAGTAGCGGGCGAAGGCGCGCACCGCGGCCTTGGAGGCGCCGTAGACGCCGAAGGCGGGCAGGGCGACGATGCTGGCCGTCGAGCCGATCAGGATCACGGAGGCGCCATCGACCAGCAGCGGCAGCGCCTTCTGCACCGTGAACAGCACGCCCCTCACGTTTCGGCCGAAGGTGTCGTCGAACTGCTGCTCGGTGACGGCGCCCAGCGGCGCGAAGGAGCCGCCGCCGGCGTTGGCGACCAGCACGTCGATCCGCCCCGCCTCGGCGCCGACGCGGTCGTAGAGCCGGTCCAGGTCGGCCAGGTCGGCGGAGTCGGCGCGCACGCCGGTCGCGCTCGGCCCGACCGCGGCTGCGGCCTCGTCGAGCGCCGCCTGCCGCCGCCCGGTGAGGAAGACGCGCGCGCCTTCCCCGGCGAAGCGCTGCGCGATCGCCAGCCCGATGCCGCTGGAGGCGCCGGTGACCACGGCGACCTTCCCTGCAAGCGCCTCACCCATGTCGCTGCTCCCCTACCTGGCCGCGCGTTCGATCATCGCGGCGACCTCGTGCGGGTGCGAGATCATCACCACGTGCGAGGCGCCCGGCACCTCCACCGCCTCCCGCGCGCCGGCGCGGGTCGCCATGAACCGGGAGAGGGCCGACGGGATGTTGCGGTCAAGGCCGCCCCACACGAACCAGGACGGGACCTTGCGCCATCCTTCCGCCTTCGCCGGCTCGCCGAGCGCGGACTGGGCGACCGGGCGCTGGGTGACCGCCATGCGCATCGCCTCGGCGGGCGGCACGTCGGCGGCGAACTGCGCCCGGAACTGCGGCTGCTGGATGTAGAGGTCGGCGTCGCCGCCGGGCAGCGGCACGGGCGGGGCCAGGGTCGGCCCCAGCGTCCCGCCGGGGAAGCGGGCGCTCAGGGCCGCGGCGCTCTCGCCCACGTCCGGCGCGAAGCCGGCGACGAAGACCAGCGCCTTGACGTTGGGGCGGTCGGCGGCGGCGACGGAGATCACCACGCCGCCGTAGGAGTGCCCGACCAGCACGACCGGACCGGGGACGCTCGCCGCCAGGCTCGCCACATAGGCCGCGTCGCCGCCCAGGCTCCGCAGCGGGACCGCGGCGGCTACG
>JASLDZ010000006.1 GCA_030151985.1 Caulobacteraceae bacterium
CGCCACGATCCCGCGGCGGTTGGGGCAGCCGAACGTCAGGATCTCGCGCTCGCTCAACGCCTTGTCCCCTATCGAAACTTGGCGCGAGCCTTTCGCCGGGACTCATCTCGCGCCGATCTCAAAACCGCCCCGCCCAATGTCTTTTTGCGGCTGGCCGGCTTGTAGGAAGCTCCTTACGCCTGACCCTTGAGGACAAACGTGTGAGCGGCTTCCTGCCCCCCTTTGCCGACGACGCCGCATGAGGCGCTATTCGGCGCTGACGTTGCTGCGCGCGGGCCTGGAAGGCCAGAAGCGCTGGCCCCGCGCCTGGCGCGATCCCGAACCCCGCAAGAGCTACGACGTGGTGGTGATCGGCGGCGGCGGACATGGGCTGGCCACCGCCTACTATCTCGCCAAGGTGCACGGCGTGAACTCGGTTGCGGTCTTGGAGAAAGCTTGGATCGGCGGTGGCAACACCGGGCGCAACACCACCATAGTGCGCTCGAACTACCGCCAGCCGGAGCTGCAGCGCCTACTCGAATACTCCCTCAAGCTTTGGGAAGGGCTGTCGGACGAGCTGAACTATAACCTGATGTTCAGCCAGCGGGGAGCCCTGTTCCTCGGCCACTCCGACGCCGACATGACCCAGCTTGCCCAGCGGGGCGACAGCCTGCGCGCACAGAGGATCGACGCCGAGCTGATGACGCGTGAAGAGGTCGGACGCCTCGTCCCCGCCCTCGACCTCTCGCCCGCCGCCCGCTTCCCCGTGTTCGGCGGCCTGATCCAGAAGCGCGGCGGCACCGCCCGGCACGACGCGGTCGCGTGGGGCTATGCCCGTGCGGCCGACGCGCTGGGGGTCGATGTGGTCCAGCAGTGCGAGGTGACCGGCTTTGACATCCAGGGCGGCCGGGTGCGGGGCGTGAAGACCACGCGCGGCGACATCGGCTGCGAGCGGGCCGGGACGACCGCCGCCCTCGCCGCGCTGGCGCTCGCGGGCGCGACACGGGCCGAGACCTTCGACCTGCCCGCCACCTCGAAGACCGTCGTTTGGGGCGCCTACGATCCCAAGGTTGCGCCCGCGCTGCACGTCCGCTCAGGCGACACGGTGGTGGTGCACACGCTCCTGACCAACAGCCCGACGGGGCTCGAGAAGGCGGGCGTCGCGCCCAAGGATGTGGAGGCGAGCCTGCGCGAGGTGTTCGCCAATGTGCCCGCTTCGGCGCGCGGTCCCGGCGGCCACGTGCTCACCGGCCCGATCTTCGTCGAGGGAGCCGAGCCGGGCGACGTGCTGGAGGTGCGGATCCGCAAGATCGAGCTGGCGATCCCCTACGCCTACAACGGCTTCCGCTACGGCCTGGGCCTCCTGACGGACGACTTTCCCTACTCGCGGGTGAAGATCATCCCCCTCGACAAGGCGACGATGACCGCGGCCTTCGCGCCGGGCGTGACCCTCCCGCTCCACCCCTTCTTCGGCAGCATGGGGGTGGCCCCGCCAGAGGGCTGGGGCCGCTACGAATCCACGGCTCCCTCGTCGATCGGGGGCAACATGGACGACAAGGCGCTGGTCGCCGGCACGGTCCTCTACCTGCCCGTATTCGCCAAGGGCGCGCTGTTCGAGGTCGGCGACGGGCACGCCGCGCAGGGCGACGGCGAAGTGGACGTCACCGCGCTCGAGACCTCGTTGACCGGCACGTTCGAGTTTGTGGTGCGCAAGGACCTGCACTTCACCAATCCTCGCGCGGACACGCCGACCGAGTACGTTTCGATGGGCTTCGACGACGACCTGGCGGTGGCGACGCGCAAGGCGGTGCGCGAGATGGTCGACTTCCTTCAGGCGACTGAGGGCCTGTCAAAGGACGACGCCTACATGCTGGCCAGCGCCGCCGCCGACCTGCACATCACCGAGGTGGTCGACCGCAACAAGGGCGTGCACATGGCCATCCCGAAGGCGATCTTCGCCAAGTCGCACTGACCCCCGGGATAGTCCATGCTCCGCTCCACCCTCGCAGCAATCGCCCTGCTCGCCGCGTCCAGCCCGGCGTGCGCCCAGCCCAGGCCGGGGAGCGTCGCCGCTCCCGCACCACCGCCGGTCGCCGCGGCGACGTGGCCAACGCGGGAGGGCGACTTCGTCGTCCGCGACTTCCGCTTCGCCAGCGGCGAGACGCTGCCCGAGCTTCGCCTGCACTACACCACCCTGGGCGAGCCCCAACGGGACGCGCAGGGGCGCGTGACCAACGCGGTGATGGTGCTGCACGGCACGGGCGGGACGGGCCGGCAGTTCTTGAACCCGCAGTTCGCCGACGTGCTCTACCGGCCCGGCGGCCTGCTCGATATCCGGCGGTGGTACGTGATCCTCCCCGACGGGATCGGGCACGGGAAGTCGTCCAAGCCCAGCGACGGGCTGCACGCCCGCTTCCCGCACTACGGCTACGCAGACATGGTCGAGGCCCAGCACCGGCTCCTGGTCGAAGGCCTGCACATCGACCGCCTGCGACTTCTCATGGGCACGTCCATGGGTTGCATGCACGCCTTCATGTGGGCGGAGACCTGGCCGGACTTCGCCCAGGCCGTGATGCCGCTCGCCTGCCTTCCCACGCAGATCGCCGGCCGCAACCGCATGTGGCGGCGCGCCCTGATAGACGCCATCCGCGCGGACCCGGCGTGGAAGGGCGGCGACTACGAACAGGAGCCGCAGGACGGCATACGGACGGCCTCGGACCTCCTGCTGCTCGCCGGATCGGCGCCGCTGCAGATGCAGGCCTCCGCGCCCACCCGCGACGCGGCGGACGCGGCGGTGGAGGCGTTCACCGCCCGCACCCTGAAGGGGACCGACGCCAACGACCTGCTCTACCAGGTCGACGCCTCGCGCGACTACGATCCCTCCGCCGGCCTGGGGCGGATCACCGCGCCGCTGACCTGGGTCAACTCGGCCGACGACTTCATCAATCCGCCGGAACTCGGTGTCGCCGAGACCCTGGCGCCCCGGATTCGCAACGGCCGCTTCGTTCTCATCCCTGCGAGCCCGAACACGCATGGCCACGGCACACACACCTGGGCGGCCGTATGGAGTCAGGATCTTGCCGATCTGCTGAGACGCTCCGCAGCTTCGGGAAGCCGCGTTCGCGATGAAGAACGCCAGTGAGCTGAACTCGAGTCCGGAGGGCCGCCTCTCCACCCAGGCGGTCGTTCGGCAGGCCCGCTGAAGCTGAAGGATCACTGCGGGCGCAGGTTCAGCTCGCGCCAGGAAGAGACATCGGCTTCTCGCCAGAATGAGCACCTTCGGCGGGGGCGCAGGGAGGTCCGCTAACGGGCAGGTTACTGGGGGCGTAATCCGACCCATGGCGGACATTGTCAGGGCAAGCGTCCCCTGTGATGGTCGCGCCAACGTCGTGCCGGATAACACGACTTGTCTGAAGGTATCATGGTCGTAGTCGCTTCGATTGCGTGGATCGCGGTCCCGTCGCTTTGCCTCTGGGTCATCGGCTACGGTCTTAAGAGCGGTTGGGCGATGGCAAAAGGAGGCAAGTACTCCCGCAAGGAAGAACCTGTCTCTTACTGGTTAACGTTAAGCGCTTATGGCGCGCTACTAGTTTTTTGGCTGGGCATCTCAGCTGCAATCGGATTGGACGTTCTCCGTCATGGCTGAGGCAAGGAAGGGCCAAGCGGGTACGATCGCTAACCACCCCAACCGGCCGCCGACCGCGGCCGCTTTCTGCCGCTCACCCCGCTTGAGGCGAGCCTATGGCGCGTTGGCGCTAGGAGACGCCCTCGGCTCGCCTCCAGATTCAACCCCATCGGAGCCGAGGGTGTGAGTGCGCGTTGCTTCCGGCATGAGCACTGAACACGAGGAGCTTCGCCTACGGATGGAAGCCGCGGCTCAGGCTATGGACTTCGAGGAGGCGAGCCGACTGCGAGATCAGCTAAGCCTGCTGCGGAGCCGCCCCGATGCCGAGGTTCCAAGCGACCTCGATACGTCGCGGCTCGTCCGCCAGCGACCCGGCGCCATGGGCCTGGGAACCAGCGATCAGAAGATGACGCCGCCCCCTGGCTGGAAGCCGCCGCCAAGGCCTGATCCCCTGACGAAGGGTCATAAGCCTCCCCGCCACCGCCGCTAAGCGCCATTAACGGACTCTGGCCTCGCTCCAGAAACAGGACGTTCGAAGCTAGCTCTGGAGTGGCTTCGCAAGGCGGTGGTAATGGCCAGGTGCGCTCGGCTTGTGGCGGTGACGCGTCTTGGGTCCGGTCGCGAAGACATCGCGCGTGTAGATGGCCATGAAGACAAGCAGGGAGGGCATGGCGAGTACGACAAGGGCTACGACGCCAACAAAGAAGAGAGAGGTCAGGGACATGCGCGGCTCCAGAAGATCGGCCACCATCATCCCGCTTTAAAACCCCGTCTCCTTGAGATGAATCAATCCCCGCGGCGACGCCTGTCCTTCACGTGTTCAAGCGCGCCAAGCGCGCGAACCACGGAGACGAAGAACGCCGTCGACCAGCCGAGCAGCAGGACGCCGTTGACGCCTTCAATCGCGCCCAGGAGCCGCCAGCGGCGCGAGAGCGTGACGGCCCCCGTCGCCGCGTAGCTGGCCGTGGAGGCGTAGAGCGCATCGTCGAAGTTCGCGAACTCGCCGAACAGTCGGTAGACGCCGGCGTAGAGCCAGATCTCCGCGGTGTGCAGGGCGAACAAGCCGAAGGCGGCGCCGACCACGGCCACCGCCTGGTCCAGCCGCTCGTGGGGGGTGCTGAAGCGCTTCGCGTGCGTCTGCAGCAGCCGGATCAGCCCGGCGAGGCTGGCGAGGTGAAGCAGCGCGGTGGTCGCCACCAGAACCGTCGCGACGGCGAGCTGCGTCGGCATGGTCAGGGCGCTGCGCGCGGCCTTAGGGTCGGGCGGGCGGGTCCTCGTCCGGCGGCAGGTGAAGCTCGCGCCAGAGACCGTTCAGGATCCCGAAGGAGACCGCCAGGCCCACGCCGAGGATCCAGGCGAAATACCACATGGCCGAACCTCCCCAGTAGACGTCCCTCAGTAGACGTCGTGACCCGCGGCCAGGATCGCCGCGACGCTCACCCGTCCGCGCAGCACGCGGAACACCCAGGCGGTGTAGGCGAGCACGATCGGCAGGAGCACGAGCGTGGCCAGCAACATCAGGAACAGCGTGGAGGCGCTGGACGAGGCGTTCCACACCGTCAGGCTGGAGTGGGCGTCCGCGGTGCTGGGCAGCAGGAACGGGAACATCGAGACGCCGACCGTCGCGATGATCCCCGCCGCCGAAAGCGCCGATCCGCCGAGCGCCAGGGCGCCTGCGTCCCGGCGCAGCCCGATCGCCGCCAGCACCGCGCCGCCGAAGCCCAGCACGGGCGCGGCCACGGCAGCCCGGAACGCGCGGTAGTTGGCCAGCCACCCCCCCGCCGCCCTTGTCGCGACGGTGTGGAGCGGGTTGGAGGGCGCGTCCGGCCCGGGCGTGCTCACCAGCTCGAAGCCCAGCCCGCCGAGGCGCACGAACGCCCAGCCCGCCAGGAACAGCAGCACCACCAGCGCCGCCGCGACCTGCCCGGCGGCGCGGGCGCGGTGACGCACCGCGCCTGGCTCCGCCTTGAGGCTCAGCCACGCGGCCCCGTGCATCGCGACCATCGCCACCGACAGCAGGCCGCAAGTCAGCGTGAAGGGCGTGAACAGGCCCAGCAGGGTGCCCGCGTAGGTGCTGCGCAGGTCCTCGTCGAGCCGGAAGGGCGCGCCGGAGAGCACGTTCCCCACCGCCACGCCGAACACGAGCGCGGGCACGAGCCCGCCGGTGAACAGCGCCCAGTCCCAGAACCGTCGCCACGCGGGGGCCTCGCGCTTGGACCGGTACTTGAACGCCACCGGCCGAAGGATCAGCGCCAGCAGCACCAGGAACATGGCCAGGTAGAAGCCGGAGAAGGCGGCGGCGTAGACGAAGGGCCAGGCGGCGAAGATCGCCCCACCTCCGAGGATGAACCACACTTGGTTGCCCTCCCACGTCGGGCCGACGGTGTTGATCGCTAGGCGCCGCTCCGCATCCGTGCGGGCCACCCAGGGCAGCAGGGTGGCCACCCCCAGGTCGAACCCGTCGGTGACAGTGAAGCCGATCAGAAGCACGCCGAGCAGCGCCCACCAGATCACGCGCAGGATCTCGTACGGCATGGGCGGCGCTCCTTATTCGGCCGGGACGGGGTGGGCGAAGGGGAGCGGCGCGCCCCGGCCTTGCGGCCTCGCGGCGGCGGGCGCGCCGCCGGAGGGGCCCTTGCGGATCAGGTGCGCGAGCAGCCCGACCTCCACCACCGCAAGCGCGCCGTAGACGAGGGTGAAGCCCGCGATGGTCAGCCAGAGGTCCGTGCGCGTCAGGCTGGAGGCGCCGAGCGCGGTGGGCAGCACGCCCTCGATAGCCCAGGGCTGACGCCCGATCTCGGCCACCACCCAGCCCAGTTCGGCGGCAACCCACGGCAGCGGGATCGCCGCGACGCCCGCCCACAGGAGCCACCGCGGCTCGCGCCGCCACAGCGACGCCACCAGGAAGGCGGTCCCGAACAGAGCGATGAACAGGAAGCCGACGCCCGCCATCAGGCGGAAGCCGAAGAACATCAGCGGCACGTTCGGCACTGTGTCCCACGCCGCCTGCACCACCTGGGCGGGCGTGGCCCTGCGCGGGTCGGCGACGTAGCGCTTGAGCAGCAGGCCATAGCCGAGGTCGCGCCCGTGCTCGGCGAACACCGCCCGGGCGCGCGGATCGTCCGGCGCACGCTTCAGCGTCTGCACCGCGCCATAGGCCAGGACGCCGGACTCGATGCGCGTCTGCGCGACCGCCACCATCTCGGTGATGCTCGCGACGGGCTTGTTGAGGCTGCGGGTGGCGATCAGCCCCAGCACCCAGGGCGCGCGCACGGCGTAGCGGGTCTCGCGCGCCTTCAGGTCGGGCACGCCGAACAGGGTCAGGCCGGCGGGGGCGGGCTCGGGCCTCCAGGCCGCCTCGATGGCGGCAAGCTTCATCTTCTGGTTGTCGGTCAGCGTGTAGCCGCTCTCGTCGCCCAGGACGACGGTGGAGAGCGCGGCCAGGAGGCCGAAGGCGGCGGCCACGTTCATCGAGCGCCGCGCGACCTCCGGGTGGCGCCCCCGCAAGAGGTAGAGCGCCGAGATCCCGAACACGAAGGCCGAGGCGATCAGGTAGCCGGCCGAGACCGTGTGCACGAACTTGGCCTGCGCCACGGGGTTGAAGACCACGGCGGCGAAGTCGGTCACCTCCATCCGCATGGTCTGCGGGTTGAACGCCGCGCCCACCGAATGCTGCATCCAGCCGTTGGCGATCAGGATCCACAGCGCCGAGAGGTTGGTGCCGAGCGCGACCAGGAAGGTGACCAGGAGGTGGGCGGGCTTGGACAGCTTCTCCCAGCCGAAGAACATCAGCCCGACGAAGGTCGCTTCCAGGAAGAAGGCCATGAGGCCCTCGATCGCCAGCGGCGCACCGAAGATGTCGCCGACGTAGTGCGAGTAGTAGGCCCAGTTGGTCCCGAACTCGAACTCCATGGTCAGGCCGGTGGCGACGCCGAGGGCGAAGTTGACACCGAACAGCGCGCCCCAGAACTTCGTGATGCGTAGCCAGATCTCGCGCCCGCTCATCACGTAAAGGCTCTCCATGATGAAGAGCATCCAAGAGAGGCCCAGCGTCAGCGGCACGAAGAGGAAGTGATAGAGCGCCGTCAGCGCGAACTGCAGGCGGGACAGGTCGACGACGTCGAGGTCCATGGACGGGCGGCTCCGGGCTCCCGGACGCCGGCGGGACCGGGCGGGGCGAGCCAGGGCTAGCCTCGCGTCCCGCCTTCGGCCTTGAGGTGGATCAAGGCGGCGCGGTCGCGGCCCGGCGAACGCTCGGCCATGACCGCCGCCGACCTCGCCACAACCCAACCTCGCGACGCGCGTCGGTGGCTCTCGGAGGCGGCGGGCGGCGGGCGCGCGGCGCCCGTGCTGACGCTGCTGGACGTCGCGCCCGCCGTCGCCTTCGCAGCTGGGCTCGGCGGCGCGCTGCAGGCGTGGCCTCGCGGCTTGGTGGCCGTGTGGCCGTGGCTGGCGCTGATGGCCGTCGCAGGAGGCGCGCGCGGCGGGCTGTCGGCGTTCGCGCAAGCCTCCGCCGCCGAGGCCGGTCGGCGCGTGACCGCGGCGGCGCGCGCTCGCCTGGCCCGCGCCACGCTGAGCGAGCCGCTCGGCTCGCGCAGGCCGCTGGGAGAAGCGTCGACCCGGATCATGGAAGGGGTGGACACGCTCGACGGCTATGCCGCACGCTTCGTCCCCGCGCGCCTGTCCGCCGCGACCGCGCCTCTGCTCGTGGCCGCCGCCATGCTGCCCGCCTCGCCGGTGGCGGCGGCGATCGTGCTCCTCACCTTTATCCCCTTCGTGGCCGCCATGATCCTGGCCGGCGGGGCCGCAGCCGAGGAGGGCCGGATGCAGCTCATGGCGCTGCAGCGGCTGGGCGGGATGCTTGCCGACCGGGTGCGGGCCCTCTCCGTCGTGCTCGCGTTCGGCGCGGAGGCGCGGACGACGCGTGACGTGGCTGACGCCTCCGACGAGGTCGCCGAGCGCACGATGCGGGTGCTGCGGCGCGCCTTCCTCTCCTCCGCCGCGCTGGAGTTCTTCGCAGCGCTCTCGGTGGCGCTGACGGCGGTCTACTGCGGCTTCG
>JASLDZ010000029.1 GCA_030151985.1 Caulobacteraceae bacterium
CCCGCTCTCGACTGAGGCGCGGTTCTCGCCCCTCGTTCGTCACGGGATTTCTAGGTTCCAGTAGGTTTACCAGTCCGAGCTTTTTCTACTTAAACGTCTCGGTCCAACTATCGTTAATGCTTGCTTTCTCTACGGTTGATCACGGGTTAACTGTGGCTCAGCGCTTCTTGCCGAGGTCTGCGGCGATGTCCTTCACCATGCGGCCGGCGCGGCGATGGGCGGCGGTGAGCTGCTCGCGCGTCACGCCCCAGCGCTTCATCCAGTACTCGACCGCCTGCCGCTCGGAGAGGTCGAGCCGGTCCTTGTCGATGAACCCCCGCTTGTCCTTCAGGCCGGCCATGACGCTTCCCTCTTTCCTCCGCTCGCTCCCCTCCTTCCGCCTCCCCCGGACTTGATCCGGGGGTCGAGCGGGGTGCGCCTCGCGGTCTGGCGACCACGCCAGCGGTCGAAGCACGACCGGCGCCCGGCCCCCGGGTCAAGCCCGGGGGAGACGAAGGAAGAGGAGCAACTACAATCAGGCCGCCACCTTCTGCCGCTTCGGCTTCTTCGCCGAAGCGCCTTGCGATGGTCGCGCGCCGCCCTTGGCGCGATCCAGCACGAACTTCGCATAGTCGTCCATGTCGCCGTCGAACGGCTTCACATGGCCGTCCGCCGCCAGCCACAGGCGGTCGGCCACCAGCTCCATCAGCGAGCGGTCGTGGGTGATGAGGATGACCGCGCCTTCGTAGTCGTTGAGCGCGTCGAGCAGCGCGCGGCGGCTGTCGATGTCCAGGTGGTTGGTCGGCTCGTCCAGGATCAGGAGGTGCGGGGCCTCGTGCGCGACGAGGTTGAGCAGCAGCCGCGCCCGCTCGCCGCCGGAGAGGTCGGCGACGGTGGTCTCCTGCTTCTCGAACGCCAGCCCCCACTGGGCGAGGCGGGAGCGGCGCGAGTTCTCCGAGGCGTCGGGCATGGCGCGGCGGATGATGTCGAGCGCGCACTCGTCGGGGTCCATCGCCTCGATCTGGTGCTGGTGGAACCAGCCGACCTTGATGCGGCCCTCGCGGTGCATGTGGCCGGACGCGATCTTGAGCGCGCCCGCCGCCATCTTGGCGAAGGTGGACTTGCCCGCGCCATTGACCCCCAGAAGGCCGATGCGGTCGTCCACGTCGAGCCGCAGGTTCAGGTCGCGCAGCACCGGCTCGCCGCCGTAGCCGACGCTCGCGTGCTCCAGGCTCATCAACGGCGGGGCGAGCGGACGGACGGGCGAGGGCAGCAGGAAGGGCGCGACGCGCTCGGAGGCGACCTCGGCGATGGGGGCCAGCTTGGCGAGGCGCTTGACGCGGCTCTGCGCCTGCGCGGCCTTGCTGGCCTTGGCCTTGAAGCGGTCGATGAAGCTCTGCAGGTGCTCGCGTTCGGCCTCCTGCTTGGCGCGGGTGGCGGCCTGCAGGCGCGTCTTCTCCGCCAGCCGCCGCTCGAAGTTGTCGTAGCCGCCGGTGTAGAGCTCCAGCTTGCCGCCCCGCACGTGCAGGATGAAGTCGACGGAGTTGTTCAGCAGCTCCCGGTCGTGGCTGATGATCAGCGCCGAGTGCGGGTACTTCTTCAGCCGCGCCTCAAGCCAGAGCGCGCCCTCCAGGTCGAGGTAGTTGGTCGGCTCGTCGAGCAGCAGCAGGTCGGGCTCGGCGAACAGGGCGGCGGCCAGCGCCACGCGCATGCGCCAGCCGCCGGAGAACTCGGCCATCGCCCGGTCGAGGTCGGCGGTCGAGAAGCCAAGGCCGTTGAGGATCTCGGCGGCGCGGGCGGGGGCGCGCTCGGCGTCGGTCTCGATCAGCCGCTCCCATATTTCGCCGATCCGTTCGGGCTCGGCGGTCTCCAGCTCGGCGTAGAGGGCGGTGCGCTCCTCGTCGGCGGCCAGGATGGTGTCGAGCAGGCTGACGGGGGTGGCCGCATGCTCCTGCGCCACCGCGGCGATGCGGGCGGCGCGGGGGACCTCGATGGACCCGCCGTCCAGCTGCAGCTCGCCCAGGATCAGCTTGAACAAGGTGGACTTGCCCACCCCGTTGCGGCCGGCGAGCCCGACCTTGGCGCCAGCGGGGATGTTGACGCTGGCCTGGTCGAAGAACCTGCGGCCCCAGGCGTTGAAGGTGATGGCGTCGATCGTGAGCACGGCGTCAGCCCTCGCGCTTGGGCTTGTAGGGCTTGCGCGGCCCGGCCGGCTTCGCGCCCGGCTTGTTCGACGCGTAGGGCTTGTTCGGACGCGGCGCGCCCGGACCGTCCCGGTGCTCGCGCGCGGGATCGTAGGGTGCCCGGGGCTTGGCGCCTTGCGGCTTGCCGCGGAACTTGCGGTCGCGGGAGGGCGGCAGGTCGGGGTCGAACAGGGGGGTGATGCGGACGGCGTCCGCCTCCTCGCCCTGCGCGACGACGGCGGCGAAGCGGTCGGCGGCCTCGCGGACGATCTCGAAGCGGGTCTCGCGGTCGAACACGCGGATGGCGCCGATCTCGCGCTTGGTGACATGGCCGCGGCGGCAGATCAGAGGCAGGAGCCACTTGGGGTCGGCGTTGCGGGTGCGGCCGATGTCGGCCACGAACCACGCGCTGCCTTCGAAGCCGGGGCGGGGCGGCGGGCGCTCGCCGGGGGTGCCAAAAGAACCAGAGCTCGGCGGCGCAACCTGCTCGATCAGGTCCTCCGGGCTGGGCATGGCGGCGCGGCGGGCGCGGACGAGGGAGGCGACCACCGCCTCAGGCGGCGCGTCGGCCAGGAGGGCGCGGGCGATGGCGAGGTCGTCCTCCGCCGGCTCGCCTTCAGGGCGGAGCGCCGCGACCAGCCGCTCCTGATCCTTGGCGCGGATGTCCTCGGCCGAGGGCGCGGGGCTCCACGTCGGGACGATACGGGCGGTGCGCATCAGCCCCTCGGCGCGGCGGCGCTTGGGGTGGGGCACGAGGATCGCGGAGACGCCCTTCTTCCCGGCCCGCCCGGTGCGGCCGGAGCGGTGCTGCAGCGACTCCGCCCCCGTCGGCAGCTCGGCGTGGATCACGAGCTCCAAGTCTGGGATGTCGATGCCCCGCGCGGCCACGTCGGTCGCCACGCATACCCGCGCACGGCGGTCGCGCAGCGCCTGGAGCGCGTGGGTGCGCTCGTTCTGGGTCAGCTCGCCGGAGAGCGCCACGACGGAGAAGCCGCGCTCCACCAGGTTGGCGTGCAGGCGGCGCACGGCCTCGCGCGTGGAGCAGAACACCAGGGCCGCGCCCGCCTCGTGGTAGCGGAGGAGATTCACCACCGCATGCTCCAGGTCGCTGGGGGCGATGGCGATGGCGCGGTAGTCGATGTCGGCGTGGCCCTCCTCCCCGCCCGCGCCGCCGACGGTGATCCGCATCGCGTCGCGCTGGTACTGGCGGGCGATGTGCAGGATCGGCTTGGGCAGGGTGGCGGAGAACAAGAGCGTGCGGCGCTCCGGCGGCGCGGCGTCGAGCAGCGCCTCCAGCTCCTCGCGGAAGCCGAGGTCGAGCATCTCGTCCGCCTCGTCCAGCACCACGGCGGCGAGGCCCTGCATGACGAGATTGCCACGCTCCAGGTGGTCGCGCAGGCGGCCGGGCGTGCCGACCACGATGTGCGCGCCCGCGTTCAGCGCCCGTTGCTCGCGCCTGGGATCCATGCCGCCGACGCAGGAGACCACGCGGGCCCCGGCGGAGGCGTACAGCCACTCCAGCTCCCGCTGCACCTGGAGCGCCAGCTCGCGGGTGGGAGCGACGACCAGCGCCAGGGGATCGCCGGCGGGGGGCAGCTTTTCCGCCGCGCCGAGCAGGTCCTGCGCCAGCGCCAGCCCGTAGGCGACGGTCTTGCCCGAGCCCGTGCGGGCGGAGACCAGGAGGTCGCGCGCCACCGTCTCCGGCTTGGCGACGGCCGTCTGCACGGGGGTGAGGTCGGCGTAGCCGCGCTGCTCGAGGGCGCGCGCGAGCGCGACCGGAAGGTCGGAAGGAAGCATGGGTCGCTTTGGATCAAGACGCGGGGAGGTCGCGCTCGCGGGCCGCGCGAGCGGCGTCCACGAGCGCGCATCTAGTCCCAAACGCCCGTTTTCACAAGGCGAGCCCGCTCGCCGCCCTCCCCCGCCCGTCGCGGAGGAGAGCCGGCGCGGGCCGGCTCAGATGACCAGGAAGTCGCTCGCCGCCAGGGCCGGAGCGTGGTCGAAGTGCGCCAGGAGCACCCGCGCCCCCGCCCCCGTGCCGTCGCCGTCCCAGTAGAGGTCGCCGGTGTTGGCGACGTAGAGCAGCGTCGCCTTGCCCTCGAAGGCCACCGGCGCGGTCCCCGACACGAAGTCCACGTCGGCCATCGAGGCGATGCCGAAGCCGGACGCCGACAGCCCCACGTGGTCCCCGTTCGCCTTGGTGAAGTCGGTCACCTCGTCGGACGAAGAGGCGTCGGGGCCGTCGAACTTGAACACGTCCGCTCCCGCGCCGCCGGTCAGCACGTCATGGCCTCCGCCGCCCACCAGGGTGTCGGCGCCGTTCCCGCCGCTCAGCGTATCGGCGCCCGCGCCGCCGACCAGGCTGTTGTCGGAGGTGTTGCCCACCCCGTTGAACGACCCCGCGCCCGTGTAGACCAGCGCCTCGACATTGGCGCCGAGGGTGTAGGTGGAGAGCGAGGTCTGCACCGTGTCGAAGCCGCCGTTCGCCGCCTCGAACACCGTCACGCCGGCGTTGTCGACATGGTAGACGTCGTCGCCCAGGCCGCCCTTCAGCGTGTCGGCCCCGCCGCCGCCGTCCAGCGTGTCGTTCCCGGTGCCGCCGACGATCTCGTTGGCGTCGGCGTTGCCCGTTCCGGAGAGGTTCAGGCCGGTGAGCTGCAGCTTCTCGACGTTGGCGCTGAGCGTGTAGCTGGCCGAGGCCTTGACCGTGTCATAGCCGCCGCCCGCATCCTCGAAGACCACGTCCGTGCTGCTGTTGACGATGTAGACGTCGTCGCCCATCCCGCCGTAGAGCGAATCGCCCGCGCCGCCGCCGTCCAGGGTGTCGTTTCCGCCGCCGCCGTAGAGCCGGTCCACCGCGTCGCCGCCGGTGATCTGGTTGGCGGCGTCGTTGCCCGTGCCGACGAAGCTGCCCGTGCCGGTGAACACCAGGTTCTCCAGGTTCGCGGCCAGGGTGTAGGTCGAGAGCGTGGTGCGCACGGTGTCGATGCCGGCGTTCGCGCCCTCGACGATCACGTCGCCCACGTTGTCGACCACGTAGGTGTCGTTGCCGGCGCCGCCGACGAGCGTGTCGGCGCCCGCCCCGCCGTCCAGCACGTTCGCCTGGGCGTTGCCGACCAGGCTGTCGTTGTAGTTGGAGCCCTGGAGGTTCTCGATGCTGATCAGCGTGTCGACGCCGCCGCCGCCCGTGTTCTGCGCGCCGGAGACGATCTTCACCGTCACCGCCGACAGCGCGTCGGCGTAGGAGGCGGTGTCGCTGCCGTCGCCGCCGTCGAGCGTGTCGTTGCCCGCGCCGCCCACGAGCGTGTCGTCGCCGCCGCCGCCCGACAGGCTGTCGTCGCCGCGGAAGCCGGAGAGCACGTTGGCGTGGCTGTCGCCGATCAGGGTGTCGTTGTTGGCGGTGCCGAACACGTTCTGGATGTTGATCAGCGTGTCCTTGCCCGCGCCGCCCGTGTCCTGCTGCGTGCCCTGCAGGGTCAGGTCGACCTTCACCGTGGCGGCGAGGAACTGGTAGTTGGCGGTGTTGACGCCCGCCCCGCCGTCCAGGGTGTCGTTCCCGAGGTCGCCCCGCAGGGTGTCGTCGCCCTGCCCGCCGAACAGCTGGTCGTCGCCGTCGTTGCCGTACAGGACGTCGTTGCCGCCCTCGCCGTAGACGCTGTCGTTCCCGGCGCCGCCGTCGGCCACGTCGTTCCCGTCGCCGCCGGCCACGACGTCGTTCCCGAAGCCGCCGTCCAGCGTGTCGTCGCCCGCCGCCCCGTCGATGTAGTTGTCGCCGTTGCCGCCGGTGATCTGGTCGGCGAAGTGGGTGCCGAAGAGCTCGGTCGCCTGGGCGTTGCTGATAGACAGCGTCTTGGCGAAGAACACCGCCTGGTCGGCCTGGATCAGCCCCGCGCCCGTGGCGTTGTCGATGCCCACGTCGAAGCCGTTGGTGGACGGGTCGTCCATGTCGATGGCCGAGTCCTGCAGCAGCGCGCGGACGTCGTCGGGCGTGAGCCCCCCGTTGGCCTGCAGCATCAGCAACGCCGTCGCCGCCGCGTCGGGCGCGGCCGCCGAGGTGCCGTAGAAGTTCGGGTAGATGTTCTGGTCAGGGTTGTCGCCGGGGTAGAAGAAGGTGGTGTCGCCCCCGTCCACCGCGGTGATGTCGGGCCCGTAGCGGATGACGGGCGTCTCGAGCCGATTGCCGGCGTCGTCGAACGAGATCACCGTCGGGCCGGCCGAGGAGAAGCTCTCCAGCACGGGCGGGGAGGCGCCGTAGGCGGGCGTGCCGCGGTAGTCGGCGGCGCCCACCGAGATCGCGCCCGCGGCCGCCGGGTGGCCGATGATCGTGCCGTCGTTGATGTCGTAGGGCGTGATCTCCAGCGTGCCGGTGCCGCCGTAGTCGATGACCTTGAAGTCGTTCGGCGCGGGGCCGCTGTAGAGGCCGGCCAGCAGGTAGTAGGTCTCGCCCGGGTTGCCCACGAAGGCGAAGCCTTCGAAGGGGTCGCCGCCGATGTTGTCGGCCCCGCTGGCGGCCACGAGGTTGCCGTCCCCGTCCAAGAGGAAGATGTCGATGTCGCTGGCCGAGCCCGCGCCGCCGGCCGAGGCGGCCGGCTGGTCCCAGTGGGCGGTGATGATGTCCTGCGCGCCCGTGGCGGTGACCGAGAGGTAGTTCTGGCCCGGTCCGAAATCGAGCAGCTGCTCGCCGAGGAAGGTGGTGCCGCTGTCGTGCCAGGCGGACTCGAAGCCGCCGAAGCCCTCGTTGCCGGCCGAGCTGAAGTAGGCCACGCCCTGCGAGGCCACCGTGTTCACCGCCTGGGCGATGATCCCGTTCTGATAGGCGGGCTCGGCGTAGTAGAAGACGTCGTCGACGATCACCTTCGCGCCGTCGGCCGCCAGCGCCAGGATGTTGTTGGCGAAGCCGGCCTGGCCGAAGTTGGCGGTGGCGAACTCGATCGCGGCGCCCGGCGCGATGTCGTGCACCAGCTGCGCCATGGCGCGGCCCTCGTCGTCGGCGGGCGCGTTGAAGTCCTGCAGGATGGTGGTGTTCACCGGCAGGTCGCCCGAGGCGATGTCGGTGGCCATGGTGTCGGGCTGGCCGTCCGGCCCGACCGAGTTCGAGGTGTCGAAGCTGTTCGACAGGATGCCGATCTTCAGCCCCGTCCCGTCCACGCCGAAGCCGGCGCGGGCGATGTCGTCATGCTGGGCGTGGTCGGCCTGGGTGGTCACCGAGCCGGCGTGGGTGACGGAGATCGACTCCCGCGCGAAGGCGAGGTCCTGCACGTTCTGCAGCGAGCCGAGCTGGTCCACCCGCAGAAGGCCGGAGGCGACCGCGCCGTAGCTCGAGCCGTGCTGCAGGCCCAGCGCGTCGAGCTGCGTGAGCAGCGCCGCCCCGTCGCGATCCTTGGCGGTGAAGTCGATGACGACGTACTGCTCGCCGTCGCTGCCCGTGATGAGCGAGCCGGCCGCGGACTGCGCCAGCACGCTGGTGGCCGAGCCCAGCCCGCCGGCGCCCGGAAGCCCGCCGCCCGACTGCGCGAGGTAGAGCGACGCCAGTTGGGTGTCGAGCTCGCCCGTCGCGCCGCCCTTGAGCCCCGCGAGCGCGTCGCGGCTCAGGCCGCCGATGTTCGTGAAGGTGAGGTCCGCCATGGAGAAGCCCCTTCTCAAGGATCAGGTTGCCGGCGCGCGACGCAGGAGCGCCGGCCGTGGACGTCGACGCGCCCCGGGCTTGCACGCGACCGCCGGGCTGGGGCCGCGCCCCCTCCCGAGAGCCTCTGAACGGAAGGTTGATTGGCCTTTTGGGTCGAAGGCAAGGGCGTATTTCACGATCTTTTCTGCGCACGCCCCCGCACCGCCTCAAAAGTCGCGCGCCGCGCGAACGGCCGCCGCCCCGGCTCGCGCTGGACGCGAAAAACGCAGGCGGCTCCTCCACTTGCACCTCGCCGCCGGATCGGAGCGGTCCATCGGGTCGCCGCGCTCAGGCGGCGCCGCGGCTCTGCGCGATGTAGGCGAGAGCCAGGGGCGTGAGGGCGAACTGCGCGTCCTCCTCCGCCTCCTCGGGCAAGGGCGCGAGGTGGTCGCCGGCGGCGGCGTCCAGCACGCGGAAGATCTCGTCCTCCGCCTCGTCCCAGATCACCGCGACATCGGCCAGCCGGCCCGCCTCACGGCCCAGCGAGGCCCGGATCACCGCGTCGTCGCGGCGGCGCGCGCTGAGACGCAGGAGCGTGCGCCCGCCGCCCAGTTCGGTGGAGACATCGGCGTACTGCAGCACCGCGTTGATCAGCTCGCCCGAGGGCGGCGCGTGCCGCAGCGCTCGCGGCGCGGTCATGGCGACGCGGCGGCCCTTCAGGGAGAGGCGCTTGAAATAGGACGTCGTGGCCATCGCGGGCTCCTGCTTTCGCGGCACGGATGCGGTATGCAAGGCGCTTGCGACAAATCCGGTCGCATCGTCGGGAGGGGTGCGTGAGGCACGACAAGGCGGCGACGCTGCTGCGCCTGGGCCGGCTGCTGGCGGGCTCGGCGGAGGGGCTGACGCTGGACGAGATGGCCGCCGCCGTCGGCGTGGACCGGCGCACGGCGGAGCGGATGCGCGACCGGCTCTACGACCTCTTCCCCGGCATGGAGGCGGTGCCGGATCCGCCGACCAAGCGCTTCCGCATCCCCGCGGGCCTCGACGGCTTCCTGCAGGCGCCGACGGTGGACGAGCTGGCGGCGCTGGGGGCTGCGGCGGCGGAGCTGGAGGCGGA
>JASLDZ010000091.1 GCA_030151985.1 Caulobacteraceae bacterium
CTCCGCCCGGCGCGCCGGTCTGTCCGAGGCGATCGCCGAGCCGGTCTGGCGCACCCTGATCGACCGCTGCATCGCCCACGAGTTCGACGCGTGGGACAGGACCAACCCGTGAGCCGGGACCGATTCTCGCTCGCGGGCCGCACCGCGCTCGTGACCGGCGCCTCAGGCGGCCTGGGCGCGCATTTCGCGCGGGTGTTGGCGGAGGCGGGCGCCCACGTCGTGCTCGCCGCCCGCCGCCTCGACCGCGTGGAGGCGCTGGCCGCCGAGCTGGGCCCCTCCGCTCTCGCGCAGGCCCTGGACGTCACCGACGCCGCCTCGGTGGAAGCCGCCTTCGACGCCGCGCAGGCGCGGTTCGGTGTCGTGGACGTGCTGGTCAACAACTCCGGCGTCAGCGACGCCGCCCCCGCCAAGGACCTGACCGAGGCGGACTGGGACCGGGTGCTCGACACCAACCTGAAGGGCGTGTGGCTGGCGTCCAAGGCGGCGGCCAACCGGCTGACGGCCGCGGGCAAGCCCGGCGCGATCGTCAACATCGCCTCCATCCTGGGCGAGCGGGTCGCCAAGGGCATGCCCGCCTACGCCGTGTCCAAGGCCGGAGTGGTGCAGCTCACCAAGGTGCTGGCGCTGGAGCTGGCGCGCTACAAGGTGCGGGTGAACGCGCTGGAGCCCGGCTACTTCAGGACCGACCTCAACGCCGACTTCCTCGACACGCCCCACGGCCAGGCCACGGTGCGCAACGTGCCGATGCGGCGGCTGGGCGAGATGGCGGAGCTGGACGGCCCGCTGCTGCTGCTGGCGTCCGACGCCGGCAGCTTCATCACCGGCGCGACGCTGGCGGTGGACGGCGGCCACCTGGTGTCCAGCCTCTAGCGCGTTCAGCGCCCAGGCCTAGCGGACTGGCGAGGGCGGCGGCCGCCCGGCGAAGTGGGCGGATAGGTTCTCGAGCACCGCCGCGGCGATCTCCGCGAAACCTTCCCGGCTCGAGCCGCCGGCGTGCGGGCTGAGCACCACGTTGGGCGCCGCCCTGAGGTCCGCGCGCACGGCGGGCTCGTTCTCGAACACGTCCAGCCCCGCCCCCGCGATCCGCCCCTGCGCCAGGGCGGCGACCAGCGCGTCCTCGTCGACCAGGGAGCCGCGGGCGATGTTGACCAGCACGCCCTGAGGGCCGAGCGCGTCGAGCACGGCGGCGTCGACCACGCCGCGCGTCTCCTCGCCGCCGGGCGCGGCCAGCACCAGCACCTCGCTCGCCGAGGCCAGCGCCCGCAGGTCCGGCTCCTGGCGCCACGGGACGTCGGGGACCGGCCGGCGCGTGGTGTAGGCGATCTCCGACGCGAGCGGCGCGAAGCGGTCGGCGATGGCGCGGCCGATGCGGCCCATGCCGAACACGCCCACCCGTCGCCCGCTCGCGCGGCGCGGCGGCGGCATGCGCGCGGCCTCCCACCGTCCCTCGCGCACCCAGGCGTCGGCCGCGACCAGCTGGCGCGTCACCGCGAGGTAGAGGGCGAGCGCGGTGTCGGCCACGTCGGCGGTCACCTGCGGCGTGTCGGTGACGACGATCCCGCGCGCCCGCGCGGCCTCCATGTCCATGGTGTCGAGCCCGACCCCGAACAGGGCGACGATCTCGAGCTTGGGCAGCCGCGCGATCTCCGCGCCGGAGAGCCCCCGCCCGCCGGAGCCGACGGCGGCGCGGATGCGGGGGCCGACGTCGCCGATCAGGGCCTCGGCGTCCTCCGCCGCGTAGAGCCGGTGCAGCCCGTAGTCGCGCTCCAGCAGGGCCTCGAACGCGGCGCCCAGGGGGATGAGGAGCAGGAGGTCGGGCTTGGCCATCCCCGCCACGCTAGCACGGGCGCTTGTGTCGCCGCGCGCGTCCGCTACTTCAGCCGGCGTGCCCCTCTCGCTCCGCGCCGCCTACGCCGCCAAGCTGAAGGCCGGCGAGATCGCGCCCGACGCGGCCCAGTCCGCCGGCGTGGAGGCGCTGGCGCGGCTGGAGGACGAGCTGAACGCGCTGGCCGAACCGGGCTTTTCGTTGCCTTTCCTGTCGAGGCGCAAGGCGTCCCCGCGGGGCGTCTACCTGTGGGGGCCGGTGGGGCGCGGCAAGTCCATGCTGATGGACCTGTTCTTCGAGTCCGCCCCCGTCGCGCGCAAGCGCCGGGTGCACTTCCACGCCTTCATGCAGGAGGCGCACGCCGACGTGGCGGCCTGGCGCACCGGCGACGCCGCGCTGCGGCGCGAGCGGTTCGGCCACGCCAAAGGCGACGACCCGATCGGCCCCGTCGCGGGCCGGATCGCCGACGAGGCGCGGCTGCTGTGCTTCGACGAGTTCCACGTCACCGACATCGCCGACGCCATGCTGCTCGGCCGCCTGTTCGAGGCGCTGTTCGCCCGCGGCGTCACCGTGGTCGCCACCTCCAACCGCGCGCCCGAAGGCCTCTACGAGAACGGCATCAACCGCCAGCTCTTCCTGCCCTTCACAGCCCTGCTGCGGGAGCGGCTGGAGGTGGTGGAGATCGCCGGGCCCCGCGACTTCCGGCTCGACCGGCTGAAGGGGGCGCGGGTGTGGTTCTCGCCGCTCGACGCCGCGGCGCAGGCGGGGTTCGACGCGCTCTGGGCGGCGCTGCTCGACGGCGCGGCCGAGACCGGCGGCGCGATCGAGGTGGCGGGTCGGCGCACCACCTTCCCGCGCGCCGCCGGAGGGCAGGTGCGGACCCGGTTCGCGAGCCTCTGCGGCCAGGCGCTGGGGCCCGGCGACTACCTCGCCTTCGCCCGCCGCTTCCACACCGTCTTCCTGGAGGCCGTGCCGGTGCTGGCGCCCGAGATGCGCAACGAGGCGGCCCGCTTCGTCACCTGCGTGGACGCCCTCTACGAGGCGGGAGCCAAGCTGGTGGTGCTGGCGGCGGCCGAGCCCAGCGCGCTCTACCCGCAGGG
>JASLDZ010000217.1 GCA_030151985.1 Caulobacteraceae bacterium
CACGAACATGGCCGAGATCACGGCTGCGCTGGTCAAGGAACTGCGCGAGAAGTCCGGCGCCGGCATGATGGACTGCAAGAAGGCGCTCGTCGAAACGAACGGCGACCTGGAAGCGGCCATGGACTGGCTGCGCACCAAGGGGCTCTCCAAGGCGGCCAAGAAGAGCGACCGCGCCGCCGCCGAGGGCCTCGTGGCCGTGGCGCTGCGCGAGGAGGGCGCCGGCATGGTCGGCGCGGTGATCGAGCTGAACGCCGAGACCGACTTCGTCGCCCGCAACGACACCTTCCAGCAGGCGGCCCGCAAGGTGGCCAAGGCCGCGCTCGACGTGGACGGCGGCGACATCCAGGCGCTGAACCAGGCCGCGCTCGACGACGGCCAGACCGTCGCCGACATGGTCACCAACCTGATCGCCACCATCGGCGAGAACATGCAGGCGCGCCGATCGGCCAAGTTCACGGTCGCGGAGGGTGCGGTCGCGGCCTACGTGCACAACCAGGCGGGGCCTGACGTGGGCCGCCTCGGCGTGCTGGTGGCGCTGGAGTCCCCCGGTCCGCACGACCGGGTGACCGACATCGGCCGCAAGGTGGCGATGCACATCGCCGCCACCTCGCCGCTGGCCCTGACCACCGAAGAGGTCGATCCCGCGGCCGTGGAGCGCGAGCGCGCCATCTTCGCCGAGCAGGCCGCCGAGTCCGGCAAGCCGCCGCAGGTGGTCGAGAAGATGGTCGAGGGCCGCATCCGCAAGTTCTACGAGGAGGTCGTCCTCCTGAAGCAGAACTTCGTGATGGAGCCCGAGCTGACGGTCGAGGCCTACGTGCAGCGCGCCGCCAAGGAGATCGGGCACCCCGTGAAGGTCGTCGGCTTCGTGCGCCTCGCGCTGGGCGAAGGCGTGGAGAAGCCCACGGGCGACGACTTCGCGACTGAAGTGGCCGCGCTGACGGGCCAGAGCTGAACCTCCCTTCTCCTCCCCTGCGAAGCGGGGGAGGGGGACCGCCGAAGGCGGTGGAGGGGGCGACGCGCGCTCGACGTCTCCGAAGTGGGCGTGCGCGAGGCCCCCTCCGTCACGGGCCTGCGGCCCGCGCCACCTCCCCCGCTGCGCAGGGGAGGAGAAGTCCGCCTTCCACCCCGCGCCTCTGCGTGTAAGTTGCCGCCCGCCGACCGGCCGGAGTTCAGATGACCGACACCCCCGCCGAGACCGTGCCCCCCCGCCGCTGGACCAAGATCCTGCTCAAGGTCTCCGGCGAGGTGCTGATGGGGGCGGAGCCCTACGGCATCGACATGAACACCGTCGCCGTCGTCGCCTCCGAGATCAAGGAGGTGGTCGAGCGCGGGGTCGAGGTGTGCCTGGTGATCGGCGGCGGCAACATCTTCCGCGGCCTCTCGGGCGCGGCCAAGGGCATGAGCCGCGCGTCCGCGGACTACATGGGCATGCTGGCGACGGTGATGAACGCGCTGGCGATGCAGAACGCGCTGGAGCGGATCGGGGTGGACACCCGCGTGCAGTCCGCCATCCCGATGGCCAGCGTGTGCGAGCCCTACATCCGCCGCCGCGCGCAGCGGCACCTGGAGAAGGGCCGCGTGGTGATCTTCGCCGCGGGCACGGGCAACCCCTTCTTCACCACCGACACCGCCGCCGCGCTGCGCGCCGCGGAGATGGGGGTGCAGGCGCTGTTCAAGGGCACGAGCGTCGACGGCGTCTACACCGCCGATCCCAAGCGCGACCCTGACGCCACCCGCTACGACCGGCTGACCTACCTCGACGTGCTGGCGCAGGATCTGAAGGTGATGGACGCCAGCGCCATCAGCCTGATGCGCGAGAACGCCATCCCGATCGTCGTCTTCTCCATCCGCCAGCCGGGCGCCTTGCTGCGCGTGCTGGAGGGGGAGGGGCCGCACACCGTCATCGAAGAGAAGCCGAAGGCCGCCTGATGCCCAAGCCCGACCTCAAGACCTACGAAAGCCGCATGTCCAAGGCGGTGGACGCGCTGAAGGAGGAGTTCGGCGGACTGCGCACCGGGCGCGCCAACGCGGGCCTGCTGGAGCCGGTGATGGTGGACGCCTACGGCTCCTCCAGTCCGCTCACCGCCGTGGCCTCGATCAGCGTGCCGGAGCCGCGGATGATCACCGTCAGCGTCTGGGACAAGGGCGTGGTGATCGCGGTGGAGAAGGCGATCCGCAACGCCGGGCTCGGCCTGAACCCCATCACCGACGGCCAGACCCTGCGCGTGCCGATCCCGCCGCTCACCGAGGAGCGGCGCAAGGACCTCGCCAAGCTCGCCGGGAAGTACGCCGAGCAGCAGAAGATCGCGGTGCGCAACGTGCGCCGCGACGCGCTCGAGGACCTCAAGAAGGCGGAGAAGGACGGCGACATCAGCCAGGACGAGCAGAAGCGCGCCGACAAGGACGTCCAGGGCTTCACCGACGCCGCCGTGAAGCGGATCGACGAGGCCTTGAAAGTCAAAGAGCAAGAGATCATGCAGGTCTGAGGCGGCCTTCGGTGGGCGGACGTACGCCGCCATGGACAGGATCGCGGCGACGGGCGCGCGAGGGGAGACGAGCATGTCGCCGCCGGCCGGCCCCGCACCCGTGACCCGCTTTCCCGCCACGCCGCTTTCGGGCCCGCAGCGCGCCCGCCACGTCGCCATCATCATGGACGGCAACGGCCGCTGGGCGAAGCGCCGGGGGCTGCCCCGCACCTTCGGCCACCGCGAGGGCGTCAAGGCGCTGAAGCGCACGGTGGAAGGCGCGCCCGACCTCGGCGTCGAGTGGCTGACGGTGTTCGGCTTCTCCACCGAGAACTGGCGTCGTCCCATCGCCGAGGTGAGCGAGCTGATGCAGCTCCTCAAGAGCTACGTGGCCTCCGACCTCGACCGGCTGACGCGCGAGGGCGTGCGCGTGCACGTCATCGGCCGGCGCGACGACCTGAAGGCCGACATCCTGGAGGTGATCGACCGGGCCGAGGCGCGCACCCGCCACAACGACCGCTTCCACCTGCAGGTCGCCTTCAACTACGGCGGCCGCGCCGACATCGTGGCGGCCGCCCAGGCGCTGGCGGAGGACGCGGTGCGAGGCCGCCTGCCGCCCGGCGCGATCGACGAGGCGGCGTTCGAGTCCAAGCTCTCCACCATCGAGGGGCCGCCGCCAGACCTGATCGTTCGCACCTCGGGGGAGCGGCGCATCTCCAACTTCCTCCTGTGGGAGGCGGCGTACGCGGAGCTCGTGTTCCAGGACGTCTTGTGGCCCGACTACGGGCCTGAGCACCTGCGCGAGGCGGTGGCGGAGTTCGCCCAGCGCGAGCGGCGCTACGGCGGGGCGGAGGTGGATGACGTCCTCGCTGCGGGTTGATGGTCGGGCGCGCGTGTTTCTGATCCTCCCCATCGCAGATGGGGAGGGGGACCGCGGAGCGGTGGAGGGGCCGCGCCCGCAGGGCGCGGAACGCCGCGAGCGCCTGCGTCTTCCGCGCTCGCGCGCGGCTCCCTCCCGGCTGAGTTTATCCTCGGGCCAGCCTTCGGCTGGACCCGGGGGCCGTACTCCCCCATCTGCGATGGGGGAGATCTTTTGAGCGCGCCTCCTCGTCGGTTCGACTGGCGCAACCTCCTGATCCGGCTGGCGTCGGCGGCGGTGCTGATCCCGCTGGCGGTGGTGGCCGTGTGGGCGGGCGGGGCGGTGTTCCTCGTCGTGCTGACGATCGCGTTGGCCGTGCTGGCGCTTGAGTGGGGGGACATGAGCGCGCCGGGCGGCCGTTCGCTCGCCGCCGTGATCGTCGTCGTGGCCATCCTCTCGGCGGTGTTCACCGCCTACGCGGGGTGGATCAAGACGGGCTGGCTGATCCTGCTGGCCGCCGCGGCGCTGGCGACGGGACTGGCGTGGGCGCTGGGGCTGAACCGGCGGCGGCCGACCGATGTGGGGCTGGGCGTGATCTACCTCGGCGCCCCGGCGCTGGCGTTGTTCTGGCTGCGCTCCGGCCACCCCGCCGACCCGCGCTGGGACGGCATCCGCTGGACGCTGCTGCTCCTCGCCGCGACCTGGGCGGCCGACAGCTTCGCCTTCATCGGCGGCAGCGTGCTGAAGGGCCCCAAGCTCTGGCCGCGCTTCTCGCCCAACAAGACCTGGGCCGGATTTGTCACAGGTCTGGTCGCGGCGACCGTCGTGGCGGTGGCGGCGGGGGCGCTGCTCTGGCCACCGTCGCATGGCGAGGCTAAGCCTCCCGTCTTCCTGGCGGCCGCGGGTTTCCTCGGCGGGCTC
>JASLDZ010000224.1 GCA_030151985.1 Caulobacteraceae bacterium
GCGAAGGCAGCGGCCACCGCCTGGGCGTGCTCGGGCGAGCTCGTCTGCGTCAGCCTAGAGATCGCCTCCCCGGCGATGATCTCCAAGGGGCAGGGGACCTCCAACGCTACAATGTCCGCCACGGCACGATCGATCAGCTCGCCCGCCAGCGTCACCGCGCTTTCGAAAGGATCGGGCGCCAAGCGGGAGCCAGGGAACAGAACAAGGTCGCCCATCGCCCTACAGCTGCCCGCGTTCGCCGCCGGCATCAACTCGTGCAGCCGCCTGGGAGGCTCACGCTCGCTCCGAATAGCGGTCGTAGGCGGTGACCCGCCGCTGGAGCGGCTCGACTTGGTAGCCATAGACGTGGTCCCGCAGGAACCGCACCTCGGCGTCCAGTGCGTCCTGGGCGACGTCGATCCACCAGGCCCGCGGTGCCTCATTCTCCTCGCCATTCCAGCGGTAGCCCCGCGCCTTCAGGACGTCCTTCTGCTCGAACGGTGCAGCCTCCGCCCAAATGCGCCAACTCGGCCGGCGGGCGCGTTCCAGGAGATGCGAGAGGGCGGTGCGGCCGGAAACGGGGAGGGGGAGACTGAGTATCTCCAGCGTGGCGAGACAGTCGTGGAGCGCACGGTGCCGGTCGTAGAAGAAGCCGGACTGCGCCGCGAGGTAGGCGAGCTTCGTCCCCTCGAACCCTTCTTCGCGCCAGGGGGGTTCACCCATGCTGCACCCCCAGGCCTTGGTGGAGAAGTAGGGGTGCAGCCGCTCGGCGAAGCGCCGGTCGAACCCGGCGTTGTGCGCCAGCACGATGACAGCCGGAGCCACGAAGCGGCCGATGGCGTCGAGGTCTAGCCGGCGCCCGGCCACGGTGGCCGCATCGATGCCGGTGAGCGCCGTGATTTCGGCGGAGATGGGCTTGGTAGGCTCGCGGTAGCTTTGGAAGGTCTCCTGCACGCCCAGGACCTCGCCCTCGGACGTGTAGGCGAACCGCGCCATCGCCAGCTCGATCACCTCGTCACCCCGGTGATCCATGCCCGTGGTCTCAACGTCGAGCACCAAGCCGAGCCGGGCGCCGTTGGGAAGCGAGGGGAGCGCCGGCCGCTCCGGCAGACGGCGGAGCACGCGGTACTCGCCCGAAGCCTCCAGTGCGGCGGCCATCGCCGCGAACTCGGCGCTGGCCACGGCTACGGCCGCTCCTGACGCACCGCGCCAGCGACGAGCAGCGGCGTCAAGGGAGAAGGGGAGGGGGCTCACGTCGTCGGACATCCGTTCGCCTCCAGCTCCGGAGGCGGTGTCAGACTGGCTTGGGCCTCGTCCAACCGCAACGCCTTGCAACGGCCGTAGAAGGGGGGCATCCGAAAACGTCCCGCCCATGACGCCGCCTTTCGAGAAAATCTCGACCCGAAAGGGTGCAGCGATCGGGAAGAGCGCGATAATCTCTACGGCAGAGGGCCGGGCGTGAGAACTCGCGGCCTGGCGCTCTCCTTCTCTGAAGCTTGCGCTGCTGCGTCAGTGACGGCCCGGTGAGGCGCGGGCGCGGCCGCTCTGATCAAGCGCCTAATAACATCGGGCAGTCGGGAACTATGTGCGCGTTCGGACGTAGCCATGGCAGAAGAAGGGGTCATTCATGTTCCTTGCCATCGGTATCGTCCTGCTTCTGCTCTGGTTGGGCGGCTTTCTCGTCTTCCACGTTACCGCGGCGGCTATCCACATCCTGCTGGTCCTCGCGCTCATCGCGATCATTTGGAACTTCGTGGCGGGTCGGCGGGCTCTCTGAGAGCTGTCCAGGCCGCCCGAGCTCGGAAAGTAGGCCTGGATCGGCTTGGAAATCGATCAACTGGCGTCGCGCTAAGCGCAACAGCGGCTCCCTAGCGTTATAGGATCGCGCCTTCAGTAACATGATCCTCTGGCGCGATTTTCGCGCGCGCTTTCATGCGCGCGAAGTAGCGCGCTTTCGCGATTGGCCACTGCACGCTATAGTTTGGTGATAGCGCCAATCCGTCGGCGATGTGAGGCACGACGCTTCTGAAGGCGCGAAGCTCAGATCGAAGCCTCCCGCCAGCCAGGGATGGATGCGAGGCGAAAGTCGTCGGATCCGATCGAGACGAAGCCGCGCATTTCTGATAACATAAATTAGGCGCACACCGAAGGGTGGCGTCGCGCAAGCCGACCTGCTCTGCCTATCTGCGCCCGTGCGAGGCTTCCCGGGCTTGGCGAACGGTCCTAAAAGGGTTCGTCCTCTCTGATCCAAGCACGCCTTAGGATGCCGCTTCTTGTGCTGGAAAGTCTTAGGCCGTTTGGCGAGCGGCGGGAGCAACAATGGAGACGCCGTTCTGGCTCACCGATGCGCAGTGGCACTCGATTGAGCCGTTGTTGCCGAGGAACCGCTCGGGACGCCGGCGTGTAGATGACCGTCGGATCATCTCAGGTATCATCTACGTCCTTGAGAGCAACTGTCGCTGGCAGGACTGCCCCGCCGCGTATGGACCTTACACAACCGTTCTGAATAGATTGAACCGCTGGTCGAAGCGAGAGTTTTGGCCGACGATCATAAACCGTCTCGCGGACGCCGACGCGATTGGTCGATCGGACGAGCCGGACTCCGCTTATATGAAGGCTCTGCGGCAAGGGGGACGAACTCGACACCGGCGGAAGTCTTCAGCCATGCGTACCCGCGACGCTCATCTCGCTTTTCTGGAGCGCGTCAGCACGACCGTCGTAAAGGGTCCCGTTTCGACTTCCTTCTTTGTGTTCATCGACGAGGACACGAGCGCGCAAGTGAGTATCCCGTCAGATTTTAGGACGGTCCACGATAGAAACGCCATGGCCGAGGCTAGGTACAATGCCGCGCAGGCCCTGATTACGGCAGCTATGGCGGTCCTTTCTGACACTCCGCCTGATGATGTAATATCGACCCAATAGTCACTAAGGTTTTTCTGGTTGGCGCCGAAAGTCGTCAATGAAGGATTATAGTTGGTATTAACTCAGCATCCAGGACCTTGGCCTTCGCGATCACGCCGGGCATCTCGGACGGAGTGCCGCTCGTTGCTGCGATAGCGCTTGGAACTTGCGCTGAAGGGTGAGAATACCGGCGGGGAAGGTGTCAGCCACCAGCATCTTCATGCCATCGGCCGAGGCGTAGCAGCGGTTTGCGCAGCGAATACGTCTCCGGCGGCACGAGGCGATGGCGGATCACCTCTCCCGTATAGGGTTTTGGTCTGGCTCCTGCACACGTCGAACCGCCGCCCTGTGTTCATGGCGCTCGGCGCCAGCGGACAACTCGTCGACCTTTCTGCCGGACATCGCCACCGCAACGCGGGGCACTCCACGGGCGCGGCGAGGGGTCGCCTCGGCCGCGATCTCACGTTCTCTCAGGGTCCGCGCGAACGTCTGTCGCCACCGTTCAAGGTCGGCTTTGCGGGGGTTCAGGCGCTCTCCGTCTCGTCCGAGCATCCGGATCGCGAGGTGCACGTGGGGATGCTCGGCATCGGTATGCAGCGCGAAGGCGTAGTCGAACCGCTCGCCGAAGGTCTCGGTGGCGAAAGCTCGCGCGGCGTCGCGCACGCCCAGGTGCGATGTGCCTGGCGGCATCGACAACACCAAGGATAGGGAGAGCGCTGCGTCCCGTCGCGTTGTGATTTCCTCCGCCGCCCAGTCGGCGCCGAGTTCGCGCACCTCCCTCAAACCGATGAGCTGCTCGCCGTCGCGACCCTCTATCGGCAGTCCGCCCTCACGCGAGATGTAGGCCAGCTGCGCCTGAAGGCGCGCTTCGCCGTGCGTACGGCCCGTGATCTTCACCATCACCTCAGGGGGGCGCCCAGGGGCTCGCCCCGAGCGCGCGTGCGGGTCTCCTCCCCTCCCCGCCCGAACCAGAACGCCCACGTCGCCGACGCGCTTGGACCGCGCGACGGGCCGCCAGACGTCTTCAAACTCCTTGATCCCGCCGAAGTCGCTCACGGCGCGCCCGCGTTCCAATACGCGAGGTTGCCCGCTATCGCCTGGCGGACGCGCTCCAGCTGCTCGCGGACTTCGATCCGGAACGCCTCCAGCTCGGCGCCAACCTCGCCGCTCTCACCGGAGCCCTCCGCCATCTCACGGAGGTTGACGCCAAGGCGTCGCAGCTCGCGCCGCGCCTCCAGGAGCGAGGCGGCGGCGCCACGATCAAATTGAGGGCGGCCGGACAGCCGACGGCGCACGAGCGCCACAATCCATTCGGTCCGCAGAAGCCCGGCGTCGGCGCAAGCTTCATCCAGCGCCGCCACGTCGTCCTCTCGCAATCGAAGCGTCACCTTTGAAGGGCGGCCCGTTTGCGCAGTGGGCGGCTGCTCGTCCGGCCTGGAGCCCTCGAGCGCCTGCTCGATGAGCGCGCGTAGCACCCGCGACTTGCCGCCTCGCGAGGACGCGAACGCGTGGAAGCGAGCGGCCAGCGGATCGGGAACACGCGCGCTCAGGGACGCCATGGCGCGACCCTGATGTATTACATCGCTGGCGGCAAGCCTATCCTGCCCCCTCATCAAACCCCATCATGATCTCCTTCGACACCGCCCCTATGGCGAGTGGCGACGGTCGTCCACACGTCCACGAACGGCTTGCGACGTGTCGTCTTGGGCGAGTTCGTTTGAACGAACCTGCGCCGCAGGATGGGTCCGCGCGCGAAAAGGGGCGAGCGCCCCTCCGCTACGCCGCCGCTTTAACGGCTGGGCCTAGGCTCCCCTCGTCGTCGAGGGCGACGCCTCCGATGGCGCTCCAGCCGTCACACCAGGCGTTGAGCAGCAGCCGTCCATAGGGATGGTAGCCGCTCGTGCCCTCGTCCAGGCTCAAGGTGTAGCTTTCCCAGGCCTTGTTCTGCGCCCTTCGGCTCAGCCCGTTCCAGCGGTCGACCAGTTCAACAAACTCCGCTTGCAGCTGCGCCAGCTCCTGGTGGATCTCGATCATGATCGTCTCTCCGAACATCCGCTCCCAGCGAGCGGCTTCGGCGTGTCGGGCTGCGGCGGGGGCCCGGCAGTCACCGGAGCCGGAGCGTCAGCGGAGGCGGAGGGAAACGGCGAAGCCGTTGACTTCCGGGGTGCCGTGGCACGATGCGACGATGACGCGCGCGGATCGTGGCCGCGACCAGCGGCCACTCCGTTCGGCGCCACCGGGCGCCGAGTGCGACCGGCCGTTCAAACGTCGCCGTTGAGGGAGAGCTGCGGACGGCCCAGGACGACGGAGCCGCGCGACACATTCGGCGCAGGTCACGTCCAACGAGCCAAGGCAGAACGCCGCTTGGTGGAGGTCAATTTAAGGAGGGGCGCATCGAGGAGGCCGCAATCGGTTCCTGGCCTCCTCACCCGTAGCGCAACCGGGATTCTGAAGCGGCGACGCACTTCGTCAGCACAACGTCGCCCGTTCGCAGGCCTTGCCTGCCAAAGCTGCGGCGGGGGAGAGGGCGGCGGCGAAGTGCCCGGCGGTTCAGGTCCGCGGTTCGGCCTTACGGTCAGCGTGGTGGGCGACATCGACTGAAGGTCGAACCCAACCAGCGGCAGCGCTGCTTGCACACGCCCCCCCGTCGCCGCGCTTCACTCAATCCTCGAGGCGCGCGAGCCCATCCTCAATTGCGAGCAGGCGGACGACCTGCGGCTGGGCGGAAGGTCTAGAGAGACGCGCCGTCCGACCGAGAGCCGGCAGCTCAGCCGCCCATGGCGCCGGCTCTCCTCAAGGCACAAACTGCCACTGCGGTCGCCTTCCGCGCGTGGCCGATTTGGAGCGCAGACACCATGAGCGAGAGGACGCCTGTGCCCGCCGACAGCTGCTTCCGTCAGGCCATCCGACTGATCTGCACTGCACGGCAAACGCGCTTGCACGCCGAACGGCACGGACCGCGCGTACGTGGAGCGCTTCAAAGGCTGGCTGACGATCATAGCCGCGCGGCGATGCAGCTGGTCATCGGCGGCTAGATGGGCCTGGAGAGGGGACCCGCCCGGCTGGCGCTGAGCGGGTCCAGGTGGCACGGTCAGAACGGAACCTCGTCGTCTGTCTCGGTCGCAGGCGGGTGGCCGTCGCCGATCTCCTTGCCCCTTACGTTGAGGAACCGGAGCTTGTCATAGGGTCCCACCACGACTTCGGTGGCGTAGTGATCCACACCGTCCTTGGTGTACTTACGGGTGCGGTTCTGGCCGGTGACCAGGATCAGGTCGCCCTTGCGGACGTGCTTCTCCAGGATGGCGACGAGCCCGTCGCCCCAGGCGGCCACCGTGTGCCACTCGGCGTACTCCTTGCCCTTGGAGTAGCTGGAGGTGCAGAGCCGGACGGTGGCGACCTTCTTGCCGCTAGAGGTGGCGCGGATTTCGGGGTCGCGGCCCAGACGGCCGGCAAGAACGGTTTGGCTGAACATGGGATCTTCCTTCTTCGCTGTGCCGGCCGGGACGTCCCGGCTGGTTCGCGGCCCTCACCGCGATCACGAAGCCGAGGAGGCGGGGGAACCGAGCGGTCGGGCGAAGGTCGATCCCGTGGAAACCGGCCTGCACGGACCTCGGCCTGCAGCCGAGGGGAGGAAGGCCGGAGGGTCCGCATTGGGGATCGCCTCGTAGAGGTCGCCTTCGACCGGCCGCGCCCCCGCCTAGGCATTCGTGGTCGATCGCGGGGGCCGCACCGACGCAGGTGTCCTGACCTAGACGAGAGAAGGAAGCCGACCGCACAGCCTCGGACCGGCTGCGTTGGTCCACGCGCCTCTTCCGCGGAAGACATGCGCCATGGCCCGCGCCCGACCCGTTCGAAGCGCTCGAACGCTAAGCGCGGAGGTCGCGGTCCAGAGGTCGATCGGCGTTGGATAGCGCCCGCAGAAGCGCGAGCCTGAGGTCTTCAGTCGCGTCGCATGTGCACCGAGTATGCGCGTCGCAAGACTTCCAGACGCTGGAAGGCGCCTTCGGCCAGGGGCGCCCAAACCGGTCAGATAGAACGAAGACCGCGTCCCGACAGACTGCGAGGGAAAGCGAGCGTCCGGCGCGCCGACAATGCGTCCGTCGGTGAGCTGTCGCCCTGAGCATGGAAGGACCTGGACAGAAGGCTGTGTTCAACTTCGTCTCGGAGGGGCTGAGCTTTGCGGGAATCGACCGAGCCCTGGCTTTGCGGACGGCCGCTGTGAAGATGCCGCCGCGGCCGCGCTGAAGACCCGCGCATGGACCGCCTTGGTTCGAGCTCGTCGATCATCCCTGCTTTTGGATCACCCCGTCGTCCGGGACGGCGCTTTGAGTTTGCCCGCGGGCGCGCGCAAGGGGCAACGCTTCGGCGCGACAGCGTTGTCTGAACGAGGTGACCCGCCGCAGATCACGCCGCGCCTCGCATCCGGCGCGCCACTGTCCTCACGTCCTCGGGCGCTTCTTCCAGGAGGTTGAGAAGCGGCTGCTCGCGTCGAACGATCCGGGAGAGGAGCTGCAGCCGATCAAGACGTTTGGCTATGGGAAAGCGGATGTGGAGTTCGTCCATGCCAAGGCGGAGCGCGTCAGCCCACAAAGGGTGAGTGGGGCCGGCGAACTGCGCCAGAGTATCGGTTTCTCCGACGAACAGCAGCAGCGGCTCCGACTGGGCCGCGCGGCGTACAAAGGCGAACAGGCCCGGCTGGCGGAACATGCGCCCATCACGATGATGCACAGCGGCGAACTCGACGCCCACCCAGGTGACCATGTCGCCGACCTCCGGAACGAAAACAGAACGGCATGGAGCGGCGAAGGAGTCAAAGGCGGACGCTACTTACCAACAGGCTGAACCGGCAGCGTCGTAGATCGCGGCGGGCGTGAGCAGAGCGCAAAGCCCCGCCCGGCGCACCGGACGGGGCTTCAGGCGGTCAGGCCGCTTTGCGCAGCCTCAGAGGCAGGTGACGGTAGCCCTTCGCCTCGGCGGCTTGCCCCGCGTTCAGGGCCGGTCCAAACGGCAGGACGCTGGCGGCGCGTTGCGTGTTGAGCGTGGTGGCCAAGGTGAGCACGCACACCGGCTCCAGCGCCACCAGCTCGTCGTTGGCCCGGAACGGGGCGGCCTTGCCGTAGCGGTCGAAATCGACCCGCGCGAGAATCACATCGACCCTCTTCTGCCGCGCCCACTTGATGGCGACCTTCTCGGCGCCCTTGGCGCCGGTTGTGGCGAGCTTCATCGACGGCCACTGCGTGAGCGCCCAGTTAAGGGCGTCGAAAATGCGGCCGACATCCTCGAGCGTATCCGCCTGCGGCGATGCCCGGAACGCCACGACCTGGTCGCCAGGGTCGGTGCGGGCGTGGTCGCCGGCGCGCTTGGTCTGCAGCGCCTCGCGAGCGTCGAGGTGTGCGGCGGTCGACGCCAGCGTCTTGGTGCCGCCGCGCCAGGGGCTCCAAACCTCGCCGGTGACGGCGGTGTAGGTGTCGCTGGCGGCGTCCCGCATGAACTCCGCCGCGCGCAGCGCAGCCTGTGCGGCGTGCGCCTTGGCGGTCGCTTGCTGCAACTCGACGTCCTCGATCTCGCCGCCCGCGAAGTCGCGGACCAGCCGCTTCACATCGTCGGCGGCCCGATCGTGCTCGCGCTGGAGACGCAGCGAGATGGACTGGAAGGCGCCGATCAGCCCTTCGGCGAAGATGGAGAGGTGATCTTCCAGCGCGGTGCCGCACAGAAGGTCCAGATGTTCGGTCATCATCGCCTGTCCGAACTGTTCGAGCGCGGCCTGCTCGGGATGGGGACGCGGGTCCTCCGCCGCAGCGCATAGGGCTTCGAAGTGGGACAGGTCGCCGGTGAGAAGGTGGGTCATGGACGTGATCCAAGGTCGTGAGGCCGGAGATGATCCGGGAGGGGGGCCAGGCGCCCCGCCTCTGGACCGTCCCCAGCGGACGCTCGGGAGGCGCGTCAGGGGGCGGCGAAGCCGCTCGGCTCGACGACCCGCCAGGGTCGCCCTTGACGCGGCGAAGAGCGGCCGCAAGGTCGGGACCTAGGCGGGGCCCGGGAGCCCCCCATGATCTGACCACCGGCTCACCCGCCAAAGTCAGGTCTCCACCAGTCCAAGTGGCGGCACGACCTCGTCGTCGAACGCGCGCAGGTGCGCCCGCCTTCACGGCCGCAAGGCGGTAGCATCGGATTTCGCGGGCGTTGGTGCGGGCGGTCCGCCGTCCAGCGCGCGGGTGGTCTCCCCCCCCCCTCGCCAGGGCGCCATCGCCGCTTGGCCAGTCCCCGCCCGCTGCCGCCGTCGGAGGCGAGCAGATAGGCCAGCCTGGGCTCGAAGCCGACGCCTGGATGCGCGTGAACTCGCTCTGCCAGACCTCGTCGCGTAGAAAGTCACGCCCCTCGCGTCGCCCGCGAGGCGCGGCTCGAACGCGGCGCGGTCAGTAAACCGCCCTGCCCATCCGGCCCCGCGCCTTCGGCTTGAATGCCCACCCGGAGCGCCGCGATCCGGAGCTCGGCGCCACGCCGCCGACCTCGAAGCGGGCGTTGACCTGTTCAGCCACGGGCGGCCCGCCCGCTCGCAAAGAACAGGTCCCCAGAGCTGTGGAAGAAGCAGCCGCCAGCGGCGCGACTGACGACGGCGGCGACCGCCTTCACCACCACGCAGCGTGAGGAAGGTCCCTCGCGCCCACCCATGTAGGCGCAGCATTTCGCTCGGCTCTCCCGGGCCCACGGAGAGCCGAAGCTGGACTTGACGTGGCAGTTCGACATCGTGGGTCCACTTCAGGCGCGGCGGCATGCGTTGCAAATGTCGAGCGCGCGGCGTTCGGCGACGGCGCGGGCGTCAGACGCGGACCGGCCCTGCAGGGTTGCGGCTAGGACTTCGGCCTCAATCGCCACATCGACGGCTGAGCCCGCGAAAGCGGCCGTGGCGCCCTGTGTCGCCGCCTGCGCCGCGCAGACGATAAGCCGCGCCGCTTCCAGCGCTCTCCCCGCGGGCCCGGCGGCTCCCCACGCGAGGCTCGCATTCCGCACCCTCCGCTCGTCCTCTACAAAGCGCTCCGGTCGCGCGGGGCGCCCCAACAGCGACAGCGGCCCCGCGACACCCAGCGCGATCGAGAAGCGCCTATCGCGCTTGAGGCGTGGATCGGTCAGGCGAGTGGCCGGGTCAATGGCCATGGCGTTGAGGGCCCGAACGAGCACCTCGCTCGCGAGGCGCACCGCTTCGTGTGGCGACGCCTGCGCGAAGCGGGTTCGCCGAGCCGAGGCCGGAAAGAGGTTGGGCAGGGGCGCGGGCGCCACCGAGTCACGGGCCGCAAGCATCAGAGCCTCCGATCCGAGCTGGAGGGACCTTCCCTTCACTGCGCCCGGGCCGGTTCCCGCCTCCCTCCCCTCCTCCCACCCAGTTCGGCGCAGGTGCGCTGCACGCCGCTGATGACCCTTCGGCCGGGCCGACGAGGCGGACCGGAAGACGATCTCCGCATGGCGTGCGCAGTAGCTGCCACAGGTGCAGGGCGCGTCGCAGAAGCCGAAGCCGTCGCTCTTGGGGTCGCCATCGCGAAGCGGCACCTGCAGGCGCTGAGCCGGAGAAGCGGGATAGGCCGGCCTGCGTAGGTCGGCTCCGGCTCCGGCTCCGACCGTGCAGGACAAGGCGAAGGCGCGCTTGGCGTCCCTGCGACCAGAGGGACCTTGGGGCGCATGGCTTGGGGCCTGCGCTCCGGGGGCGGGCGCAAGACCCGTGCGGGAGCCGTCGGCGCGGCGCGTCCGGGGAGGCGCAGCCGATGCACCTTCCCGATGACGGCGTTGCGGGTGACGGCGCCTAGCTCGCGGGCTATAGCCGACGCGCTATGGCCGCCCAGCCACAGGGCCTTCAAGCGCGCGATGCGGTCTTCTGTCCAGGAGCTCATGGTCACCCTCCATGAGCCGGGACGTCGATCAGGATCGGCCGCAGGCGTTGCAACCGCCCCCCAGGACGGACCTCCGCAAGAAACGCTCTGTCGCCGACCACGTCCCGAAGCCAGCGGAGAGCGGCTGGTTCGTCGGAAAAGACACCGCCAAGTTCGAGGCGCACGCCATCGGTGACGAAGCCGATGACGCAGCCCGGCTTCGCATCGACAACCGAAAAGGTCAGGGGCGAGCGGGCGTCGAAGCACAGCCGCACCGAGAGCACCCTGACATCGGTGGACCCGAAATCGCCGACGTGCAGCAGGAACTGATCGGGCATCTCTATGGAGCCGAGCCGCTCAGCGGGAATGATGCGATCCAGGCGGCCGACGCCGTTCCGGCGTCTCCAGGCGGAGAGCTTGCGCCGGAAGCGCGCCGGCGGCCGAGGGCGCCCGTCGCTGAAGGTGATGAGCGCGCCAATGGGGGCGGCCTTGATCAGGGCCTGGGCGGATGTGGGCATGCGGCAGCTCCTCGCGAGCGGAAGGCTCGCGAACTCGGCCCCTCGCGCGAAGCGAGAGGCCGAGACCCTGCGTCTCCGTCACGCCCCGATGGCAGGCCTTCGTCGGGTCATGGGGACGCTTGCGACAGGAGGCCAACGTGCGTTTCGGGCGGGTCAAGCTCTCGGTGAAGAGCCCGCGCGCGCCCCATCCAAGGCTCGGGCCGGATGCAGCGGACCCAGTCGGCGAAGCTCGGGATGAAGCCCAAATCCTCGACCACGTGCTGCTCGCCGACGAGGCGGGTCGGCAGGATGCGACCCGTGCTGAGCGTTGTGGTCACCCCGAACAGCGTCTCCAGCATGAAGATGCCCTCAGCGTGGTGACGAAGGGCGCGATGCCGGAAGTCGGCGACGATCGCTTTGCTCTCGTCGAACCAGCTGTGAAGCGGGATATAGTCGTCCGGCGCGCCGCCCCACCTGCGGACGGAGGACAAAGCATGATGGTAGGGATGGGCCATGGGCGCTTCCTTCACCAGGCGTGGTGGAAGTGAACCGACTCGACAACACGCTCGTTGTAATTGAGCGAGATCGATCGATCGGCGACATCGAAGGTGAACTCACCGTAGGCACCTTCGTTGTCCTCCCAACCTCCGTGTTCTTCTTCGAGGAAGGCGTAGGCGAGCGCCTCCAGGGCCTCGCCGACCGACATGGAGCTTGCGACGGTCGAGCCGTCCCACAAGATCGTCGTGATTTGCACCGGTCCCCGAGGGAGATCGATGACTTGATCCTCGCGGCGCGCGATGATTCCCTCGATCTGGCCCGAATCCCTGCTGCCGTCGAACTCAACGATGGCGGTGGTGATGCGGGCGGCCGCTAGACATTCGAACAGCGCAGACTTGTTCGTTGGCAAGATCTCGGCGGCCGCGCGAGAGCGGGCTGATGCCTCCTCGGTCACACGCGCCCATACATCTTGGACGGACGTTGAAAGTCTGATCTCCGACACGGCCGATCTCCGAAGGTGCGACTCCTCCGCTGGGAGCCGCTTCAGCCCGCCCTTCCCTTCCCTTCAGCGACGCGAGCAACGATTGCGGCCGAAGGACGCGCGTTCGGGAGGGACCGCACTCGAGGCCTCGTCTGCATCGGATGCTACAGCCGCGCGGCAGGGCGGGCGGCAGGGGGCGCGTGAGGGAGACCTGCGCGCAGAGCCGGGCTCCTGCTCCACGGCACCGCTCCGCTCCTTGCGATGCGTGCTCTCTGTATCGTCTCTGCGGAGGTTTGTCGGGACGGGCTCGCAGGGTGCAGGGATGCCGAAGTCAGCCCTCATGGGAAATTGAGCCTGTGCGAGCATTTTCTGTCGCGACGCCGGCGGACGCCGGCGCGCTTGGCGCGAGCCGCCCCCTCCGTTCTCATCGCGGCAGCGTGCCCCGCAGCCTCGGATGAGTTCTAGGGGGCCGCGTAGCCAAGAAGGTGGTCGACCGCCCGCTGCGCGTGCCCGGCGGCCTCTAGGAGCGCCTGAGGCCGGGCGTTGAAGATCTTGATCCAGCCCGCAATGTAGCTCGCGTGGTCGTCGAGCAGCGCCGGCGGGCATCCCAGCGTCATCCCCAGGATCACCGAGGCGAGCTCGGCCACCAGCTCCTCGAAGGCGTAGGCCTCGTCGCCGAACTTCTGGCCGAACGCGCGGTCCAGACGGGCCGGACCCCCGGTCCAATGCGCGAGTTCATGCCAGCGGGTGGCGCGGAAGTCCTCGGCGGAGCGGAACAGCTCGGGCGGCGGCAGGCGGATCACGTCGCGCAGGCGATCGTAGACGGCGTAGGCGCCTCCCATCTCCACGATCGCCGGGACCGCCGCCAAGGCCTCGTCCTCCACCCGCCGGCGAAGCTCAGGGTCGACGGCCGGAGCGCCCGTGAACGCAGACGGCAGGTTGTCGATCTGGTCAGCGTTGAAGACGACGTAAGGCTTGGCGAAGCGCGACACACGGACCGCTTCGTCGTCCTCCTGCGCGACGCCGGGCTCGCCCGCGACGCGTGCTTTGTAGAGCAGCGCCGTCGAGCCCTTCTCGCCCCGGCGTACGCAGCCGCCTGTGGCCAGAGCCTGTTGGAAGGTGAGCCAGTAGGGCGAGCCGTAGCCCGCCGCCGCGCCGATGAAGGCCAAGAGGACAAGATTTGAGCCGGAGAAGGGTTGGCCGTCCGCACGAAGCGGACGGCCCGGGCGCGCGGCCTTCGCCCAAGGTTGGCGCCAGGGAAGGACGCCGGCCTCCAGGCGCGTGGTGATCTCCGTCAGGACGGCGTCGAGCGTGATGGCCATGGAAGAGCGCTCCAGAGCCGCCGATCCGGTCCTTCCAGGTCGCCACGGCGCCCCGAACCGCCCCTCCCCTCCCTCCTCAATTCACTCGGAAGAACACCCACATCCGGCTGGCTTCGCGGTGCAACCTCGTCACCATGTCCAATCCTCAGAGAGAATAGGCTCGAGTTCGGGCCAATCTAAGACCGCGTCACCCGAGAGCGCCAAGCCGCGAGCCTCTTCCGCCCACCCTGCCCGGGGGTGGCTTCGGAACGACGGGATAACAACCTGACCATTTCGCAAATCCAACCTTGGGGCATCGTCGATCTTCACTCGCAAATGCGTCAAGATTGACCTTGGCAGCAAGATCATTGCCGCCTTAC
>JASLDZ010000262.1 GCA_030151985.1 Caulobacteraceae bacterium
TCCTGCGGCCCCAGCCGTAAAGGTCCGGTTAGCTTAACGGGCTCGACGACGATCGTCGCCGCCGCCGCCGCTTCAGCCCGCGTCGCCGTCCCGCGTGTCGCCTCCGCCCGCATAACGACGGCGCGAACCGCCGTTCTTCGCCTCGTCCTGCTGCTGCTTCCAGTAGTCGGCGCCGTCGCGGGGCTTGAAGAAGGTGCGCGGCGCCCCGTCCTTGCGGGCGACGGCGAAGAGGTTGCCCTTGGGATCGTAGATCAGCCGGTCGCCGTTCGGCCGCGTCATGGTCTGCGCGCCCGTCGGCGGATGGTCGATGAAGGCGTGGACCTTGGTCAGGCACTCGTCTAGCGACTTGGCGCCGATGTCCTCGCCGCTCTTGTCGCAGTGGTACTTGGCGTTCTCCTGCGCGGTGTGGCGGCGGTTGTCGGCCCACATCGGCTCGCCCTTGAAGTCCGGCACGGGCTCGCGCGCCCGCCGGGGTTCGTAGCTGTCGCCGCCGCCGCCGCCGCCGCGTGACGCATAGGACGAACCGCCGCCCGAGCTCTCGTAGCTGGCCCCGCCCCGGTCCGATCCGATCCCGCCGGAGCCGCCGCCGTCGTCACGCGACGACGCCGCTTCGTGCGTGCGGGCCGGCGCCGAGGCCCCGCGCTCGCATCCCGCCAGCAGGCCGCCGAGCCCGATCGCCCCCGCCAGCACCGCCGCCCCGACTGCGAACCGCATCCCGCCCTCCATTAGAACAGACCCGGAACAGACGTTAACGCGGCGCTTTGCGGGAGTCGAGCGTCGGGCTATGCCCACGCTGAAGATTCTTTCGGGGGAGCGCCCGATGGCCCGCAGCGTGCTTCTGATCGTCGGCGGCGGGATCGCGGCCTACAAGGCGCTGGAGCTGACGCGCCTGTTCCGCAAGGCGGGGATCGGCGTGCGGGCGGTGCTGACCCGCGCGGGCGCCGAGTTCGTGACGCCGCTGTCCCTCTCCGCCCTCAGCGAAGACAAGGTGTTCACCGACCTGTGGTCGCTCACCGACGAGGCGGAGATGGGCCACATCGAGCTGTCCCGCTCGGCCGACCTGATCGTGGTCGCCCCCGCCACCGCCGACCTGCTGGCCAAGGCCGCGAATGGGCTGGCGGACGATCTCGCCTCCACCACGCTCCTGGCGACCGACACGCCGGTGCTGATGGCGCCGGCGATGAACGTGCGCATGTGGCTGCACGCGGCCACCCGCCGCAACGCGGCGCGCCTTCAGGCGGACGGGGTGCGCTTCGTCGGTCCCGACGAGGGCGCCATGGCCTGTGGCGAGTTCGGACCTGGCCGCATGGCGGAGCCGGCGGCGATCTTCGAGGCGGCGCAGGCGATGCTCGAGCTCAAGCGCGGCGGAGGCGGCGCGATCGCCGTGCCGCCGCCTCCGGCGCTCCCCTCTAACCGCCCGCTCGCCGGGCGGCGCATGCTGGTGACCGCCGGGCCCACGATCGAGCCGATCGACCCGGTGCGCTTCCTCTCCAACCGCTCGAGCGGGCGCCAGGGCTACGCCATCGCGGGCGCTCTGGCCGAGCTGGGCGCGAGGGTGACGCTGGTCTCCGGGCCGGTCGGGCTCGACGCCCCGCTGGGCGTGGAGCGCGTCTGGGTCGAGACCGCCGACGAGATGCGCCAGGCCTGCGAGGCGGCCTTGCCGGTCGAGGCGGCGGTGATGGTCGCGGCGGTGGTGGACTGGCGACCTTCCGAGCCCGTCGCGGTGAAGCTGAAGAAGGCGCCGGGCTCGCCTCCGCCCACGCTGGAGCTGTCGGAGACCCCGGACATCCTGGCGCGCCTCTCCGCCTCCGGCCCGCGCCGGCCCCGTCTAGTGGTCGGCTTCGCGGCGGAGACCAACGACGTGGAGACGAACGCCCGCGCCAAGCTGGCGCGCAAGGGCTGCGACTGGATCGTGGCGAACGACGTGTCGGGGGACGTCATGGGGGGCGAGGACAACGCGGTGTCGCTCGTGACGCGCGGCGGGGTCGAGCGGTGGGAGCGCGCCGCCAAGGGCGAGGTCGCCCGCCGCTTGGCCGAGCGGATCGCGCACGCGCTGGCCGCTCCGGCGCAGGGCCGCGCCTCGTGACGCCCACGGTGCGCGTGCGGCTGAAGCGGCTGGAGCACGGGGCGGGGCTCGAGGTTCCCGCCTACGCCAGCTCCGGCGCGGCGGGGCTCGACCTGCGGGCCGCCGTCTACGAGGACGCTCCGGCGGTGCTGGCGCCGGGCGAGCGGGCCATGATCCCCACCGGCTTCGCCATCGCGCTGCCGGAGGGCTATGAGGCGCAGGTCCGCCCCCGCTCGGGGTTGGCCGCCAAGTACGGGATCACCTGCCTGAACAGCCCCGGCACGGTGGACGCCGACTACCGCGGCGAGCTCAAGGTGATCCTGATCAACCACGGCGCCGAGCCGTTCACGATCACTCGCGGCGAGCGCATCGCGCAGATGGTGGTCGCCCCCGTGGTTCAGGCGGCGTTCGACGAGGTGGAGACGCTGGACGAGACCGTGCGCGGCGAAGGCGGCTTCGGCTCCACTGGCCGGGGCTGAGCGCCCGGTCAGACCTTGTAGAAGTCCCGGAACCAGCTGACGAACTTGCCCACGCCCTCCTCCAGCGACGTCGAGGGGCGGAAGCCGATCACGCGCTCCAGGTCGCTGATGTCGGCGTAGGTGGCGGGCACGTCGCCCGGCTGCATGGGCAGGTACTGCTTGACCGCCTCCTTGCCCAAGGCCTGCTCCAGGATGGCGATGAAGCGCATCAGG
>JASLDZ010000457.1 GCA_030151985.1 Caulobacteraceae bacterium
TCGGGATCCCACTTGGACTTTTCGGCCAGAGGCGCCTGCTGGCCTTGGCCGGAGAAGGTGATCTGGCTGCCGCGGTCCTCGATCTGCTCGCCCCAGGTCTGCTCGTGGTCGAGGCCGGCGTCCTTCACCGCCTTGTCGAGCGCCGAGCGGATGCGCGACTGCTGCTCGGGCGTGAAGATGTGGGCGTAGACCGCCTTCCAGGCGCCGTCCTGGAAGCGGTAGAGCTTGCTGCCGGTGGTGGGCATCAGCCACAGGCGCTCGAGCTTCGCGTCCTTGGGCATGCGGCCCGCGACCTGCTTTTCGAACTGCGGCCAGTCCCCGCCCGAGATCACCGCCACCTGCGCCACCTCCAGCAGGCGGCCGAACAGGGCGGCCATGTCGTCGGCCAGCGGCTGCTTGCTCTCGGCGAGGGTGCCGTCGAGGTCGAAGGCGATCAGCGTCTTCATGGGGTCTCCGGAGGGGCGGTCAGGAACGGGAGGCGGGGATGACGATGCGGTCGATCGCCCGCGCCACGCCGTCCTCCTCGTTGGTGTCGGTGGTCTCGGTTGCGGCCGCGCGGGTGGCGTCCGAGCCGTTGCCCATGGCGATGGAGAGGGCGGCGACCTTGAACATGGCCACGTCGTTGCCGCCGTCGCCGATCACCGCCACCGCGTCGAGCGGCACGCCCATGGCCTTGGCGATGGCGGTGACGCCCGCGCCCTTGTTGGCGCCGGGAGCGGTGACGTCGAGGTAATAGGTCTGCGAGCGGGCGACCGCCGCGCCGTCGCCCAGCGCGTCGGCGGTCGCCTGCTCGAGCGCCGCGAGCTTCGGCTCGTCGTCGCTGACGGCCACCATCTTGTCGACCCGGTCGAGGAGGGGATCGAAGCTGTCGACCCGGGTCGGCTCCTGCGCGGTCGTTTTCCGCTCGCTGTCGTCGTGCGGGTTGCCGAGCTTGCGCGTGTGCCACTTGCCGTCGGCGAACACCCACAGCGTGATCCAGTCGAGGTCGAGCCGCCGGGCCGCCTCCCGAGCCACGTCCTCGGCCAGGCGTTCGGCGCTGACCACCGTCCCGTTCGGGTGCGCGACCGTGCCGCCGTTGTAGGCGCCGATCGGGCCCGTGACGCCCAGCGTCTCGGCGATCTCCACTATGCCGCTGACGGGGCGGGCGCTGATGAGGCTGAAAGCCACGCCCGCATCCTGCAGGCGGCGTACCGCCCCGACGACGGCTGGGTGCAGCGCCTTGTCCTTGCGCACGAGGGTGCCGTCGATATCCGACACCAGCAGCTTGATGGGGCGGCGGCTCATCCCAGCGCGTGCCATTCGCGGCCGTCGCGGGCGAGGAGTTCGTCCGCGCCCTTCGGCCCGGCCGACCCGGCCTTGTAGGGCTCGGGCTCGCCCTTGGCCCAGGCGTCGAGCAGGGGCTGGACGGCGCGCCAGCCGCCCTCGATCTGGTCGGCGCGCTGGAACAGCGTCTGGTCGCCGATCAGCACGTCGTAGAGCAGGGTCTCGTAGCCGGTGCGACGGCCGAGATCGAAGCGGTCGCCGTAGCGGAAGTCCATCTCCACCGGCGTCGCCTCCAGCTCAGGCCCTGGGGTCTTCACCGAAAAGCCCAGCGTCATCCCCTCGTTCGGCTGAAGCTGGAGCACCAGCCGGTTGGGCGGCAGCGGATTGACGTCGGTGCCCTTGAACAGCGCCAGCGGCATCTCCTTGAACTGGATTACGATCTCCGTGTCGCGAGCGCTTAGAGCTTTGCCCGTGCGCAGGTAGAAGGGCGTGCCCGACCAGCGCCAGGTCTGCACCTCGACCTTCATCGCGGCGTAGGTCTCGGTCGTGCTGTCGGAGCTGACGTCGTCGGCCTTGCGGTAGGCCGTGACCGCCTTGTCCGCGATGTGGCCCGCGCCGTACTGGCCGCGCACCGCGTCCTCCGGCTTCACCCGGCGCACGGCGGCGACGACCTTGGCCTTCTCGGTGCGTATGGCGTCGGCGTCGAAGGCGTTGGGCGGCTCCATCCCGACCAGCGAGAGCAGCTGGAACAGGTGGTTCGGCACCATGTCGCGTAAAGCGCCCGTGGCGTCGTAGAAGCCGCCGCGCGAGCCCACGTCCACCGTCTCGGCGGCGGTGATCTGCACGTGGTCGACGTAGCGGTTGTTCCACACCGCCTCGAACAGCGGATTGCCGAAGCGGAAGATCATCAGGTTCTGGACCGTCTCCTTCCCCAGGAAGTGGTCGATCCGGTACACCTGCTCCTCGCTCGCGCGCTTGAGGATCTGCTCGTTGAGCGCATGGGCGCTCTTCAGGTCGGAGCCGAACGGTTTTTCGACCACGACCCGGCGGAAGCCGTCCGTCTCGTCCAGGAGCCCCGCTTCGCCCAGGCTGTCCACGAGGGGGCCGAAAAACTGGCCGGCGACCGCCAGGTAGAAGACGGCGTTCTTCAAGCTGAGCGCCTTGATGTCGTCGAACAGCTTGGGGTCGGTGAAGTCGCCCTCGTGGTAGGTGATCCGCTCGCGCAGCCAGCCGTAGGCGTCCTTGTCGTCCACGAACTCGCCCAAGGCGTCGCGCAGCTCGTGCCTGTCGGCGGCCGAGCGGCCGATCCCGACGAGCCTGAAGCCGTCGTCCAGCAGGCCGGCCTTGGCGAGGTTCACGAGGGCCGGTGCGAGCAGGCGCTTGGTCAGGTCGCCGGTGGCGCCGAACACCACCAGCGTGGCGGGCGGCGCCTTGGGCGCCTGCGTCACTGGGGCATCTCCACGTGCCCGCCGAAGCCGAAGCGCATGGCCGACAGCAGCTTGTCGCCGAAGGTGGAGTCCACGCGGGAGCGGTAGCGGGCGTAGAGCGCGGCGGAAAGGACGTTGGCGGGCACCGCCTCCTCCATCGCCGCCTCGATCGTCCAGTGACCCTCGCCCGAATCCGCCACCTTGCCGCTGTACTGCTTCAGCTCGTGGTCCTCGGCCAGTCCGATGGCCGTGAGGTCCAGCAGCCAGGAGGAGATCACCGAGCCCCGCCGCCACACCTCGGCGATGTCGGGCAGGTTGAGGTCGAAGCGCTGGTCCTCCGCCAGCTTGTCGGACTTCTTGCCCTTCAGGATGTCGAAGCCCTCGGCGTAGGCCTGCATCAGCCCGTACTCGATGCCGTTGTGCACCATCTTGACGAAGTGCCCGGCGCCGGCGGGACCGGCGTGGATGTAGCCCTTCTCCGCGCGGGGATCGTCGGTCTGGATACGGCCCTTGGTGCGCGGGATCGTGCCGTAGCCGGGGGCGAGGCAATCGAAGATGGGGTCGAGCGCGTCGACGGTCTCCTTGTCGCCGCCGATCATCATGCAGTAGCCGCGCTCCAGCCCCCACACGCCGCCCGAGGTGCCGACGTCGACGTAGTGGAGGCCCTTCTCGGCGCAGGCCTTCGCCCGGCGGATGTCGTCCTTGTAGAAGGTGTTGCCGCCGTCGATGACGATGTCGCCGGACTGGGCGAGACCGTCGATCAGCGTCTTGATCGTGCCTTCCGTCGGAGCGCCGGCCGGCAGCATGACCCAGAAGATGCGCGGCCCCTCCAGCTTCCGCGCGACCTCCTCCAGAGAGGCGGCGGCGGTCGCGCCCTCGGCCGCCAGTTCCTGCACGGCCTTGGCGTCGCGGTCGAAGGCGACGATCTCGTGGCCGCCCTTCATCAGACGACGCGCGATGTTGGCGCCCATCCGGCCCAGGCCGATCATGGCGAGACGCATTCTCTTTTCCTCCGCTCATCCCGGCGAAAGCCGGGACCCAAGCCTGGCGTCCGCCAGATCGCATCCGGTTCAACGACCACCCGCGCATGGGTCCCGGCTTTCGCCGGGATGAGCGGGTTTGAAGGTCAGCTCACCGCCTGAACCACCGCCGCCTTCAGCGCGTCCAAGCCGCCGCCGTCGCGCTTCAGGTGGACGCGCAGCACGCGCTGGCCACGCTCGGCCAGCACGTCCACGTCGCCGCGGGCCTGGGCGAGCTGGACGACGCCGAAGCTCGCCTTGCGGCCGGGGATCTCCACGTCGGGCTCCGGCTCTCGCGTGATTGTGAGGAACACGCCGGTCTTGGGCCCGCCCTTGTAGGCCTGCCCCGTCGAGTGCAGGAACCGCGGCCCGAAGCCCGCCACCGTCGCCACCTTGAAGCGGTCGCGCACGGGGATGCGCATCTGCGACACCAGCGCCGCGTCCTCGGCGTCGCGCTGCACATAGGCGAGGAAGCCGGCGTACGAGCCCGGCTTCAGCGCGGCGAAGTGCTCGCGCAGCAGGGCCGCGGCGTCCGAGCCGGTCGGCTTGTCCCCCTTCGTGGCGGTGAAGACGTGGAAGTCCGGCGTCTCCGCGATCGGCGTTTCGGGATCGAGCGCGCCGGACTCCTCGTAGGCGTCGATCAGCTTGCGGGCGGTGACCTTGGCGGCCTCCACGTCCGGCTGGTCGAAGGGGTTGATGCCGATGATCGCGCCCGCCACTGCGGTGGCGACCTCCCAGCGGAAGAACTCCTGCCCGATCAGCTCGCGCTTGGCGACGTGCAGGGTGACGACCGGGTGGCCGGCATCCGCCAGCGCCTTCAGCCGCGCCTCCAGCGCGTCGTCGCGGTCGCCCTCCAGGTGCAGGTGGGCGAAGACGCGGTCGTTCCCGTAGACCTCGGGCGCGCCCGCGGTCTCCAGGTCGACCGGCACGATCCCGTGGCCCTGTTTGCCGGTGGACTCCGCCAGGAGCTGCTCCAGCCAGGCGCCCACGGGGACGAGCCCCTTGGAGGGCAGGATGGTGAGCTTGTCGCGGCCCGCGACCGCCGCCTCGCCCAGGATCGCGCCCAGGCGGAAGCCGGGGTTGGCCGAGGGCGGGGCGTCCGGCCCGCAGGAGAACACCATGGGCGCGGTTGCGGCGTAGAAGGCCTCGACGTCCTGGCCCATCACCGCGGCGGGAACCATGCCGAAGGCCGACAGCACCGAGTAGCGGCCGCCGATGGCCGGATCGCCGGGGAAGACGTGGGCGTAGCCGTGCTCCCTGGCCGCGGCCTCCAGCTTGGAGCCCGGGTCGGTGACGGCCACGAAGCGCGAGCCGTCCTTCCCCGACAGCTCCCAGAAGTAGGCGCGCAGGATCTCGGGCTCCAGCGTCGAGCCCGACTTGGAGGAGACGATGAACAGCGCCTCCTTAGGGTCGATCGCGGCGGCCACCGCGCTGATCTGGCCGGGGTCGGTGGAGTCCAGCACGTGCAGCCGGGGGAAGCCCGGAGCCGAGCCCAGCACCTCCTCCAGCACCTCGGGCCCGAGGCTCGAGCCGCCCATGCCGAGCAGCACCGCGTCCTTGTGGCCGCGCGCCTTGTCCGACAGCGCCTTGAGCGCCGAGAGGTCGACCTGCTCGCCCTTGGCGGCGGCCACCCAGCCCAGCCACTTGGCCTCGTCCTTGTCCGTCCAGAGCGTCGCGTCGCCCTGGAAGAAGCGGCGCGTCCAGCCTTCGGCGGCGGCGGTCTTCAGCCGGGCGTCGACCTTCGCCTGCAGCTCGGGCGGCAGCTTCGCCTCGAAGCCGTTCAGCCGGTCGCCGAGGAAGGCGGCGCGCTTGCCGGCGACCGCGCCCAGGAGCGCGTCGGCGGCGTCGGAGAACTGCTTCACCCCGTCGAGCACGAGGTCGGCGGTGACCTTGTCGAGGTCGAGCCCCAGCCGCTTGGCCTCGTCCAGCACGTGGCGCGCCTCGTCCAGCCCCTGCGTCAGCGTCGCCGCGGCCGTGCCGTGGTCGCGGAAGGCGTCCATGGTGGCGGGCGGCATGGTGTTGACCGTGTCGCGGCCGATCAGCTGGTCGCTGTAGAGGGTGTCGGGGTAGGCCTTGTCCTTCACGCCGGTGGAGGCCCACAGCAGCCGCTGCGGCTGCGCGCCCTT
>JASLDZ010000467.1 GCA_030151985.1 Caulobacteraceae bacterium
GTCGGTGAGGGGAGCCCGTCCGCGGTCGAGCCGATGGGGCAGGAGAATGGCTCCTGCCGGCCGTTACCGCGGGACAACGACCTCGCGGAGCGTCAGTCGTTCGCCGAAACGCAAATCGGCGCCTTCACCTTCGGTCCTCCGGGCGGACGCCCGGCGCTCCGCCGCCTCCCCACGCTCCTTGGGCGCCCGTCCGAGGGCGGACGGCGCGTGCGCGCTCAGATCGCCTGCGACGGAACCCGCGGGCGGGGGATCGCGCCGCCCAGCCGCGCGGCCACCTCCCTGGCGTCGTAGACCTCCAGCCCCGCCGGCTTGGGGCCGTGCCCGATGGCGATGTCCAGCGTGCGGCGGGAGGCGGCCTCCTCGGCGGAGAAGAGGTCCTCCATCAGGCCCGGGCCGGCGCCGGGCTCGCGGGCGCCGGCGCCCTCGCGGTCCAGCACGCGGAACCAGTCGCCGCCCTCGGCCAGAGTCAGGCTGGCGGCCTCGCGCAGGGCGCCGAGGCGGGCGCGGGCGGCGTCCTGGCCGGCGAGGGTGACGCGCCACTCGCCGGGAGCTAGCGCCACGGGACGGACCGGCGCGGGGGCGGTCGTACAGGCGCAGAGGGTGAGAAGAAGGGCGCCGGAAGCGGCGGCGGTCAGGCGGCGCATGGCGGGCGGTCCTCCGAGCTTGGCCGTCCGAGTAGAGGCCGGCCGGGCGCCTCGCGCAAGGCCGGGCGGGGTGGCCGTCAGCCCTGCGGCAGGCGGGCGCGCAGGCGGTCGGAGACGGCGCGGGCGTCGTAGGCGTCGGGGCCGGGCGGGCGGGGACCGCGGCCGATGACGATCTCCAGGCTCGCCGCCGCGCCCGCCTCGCCGCCGAAGCCCGTGCCGACCGAGCCGCCGACCGCGCTGTGACGGCCGAAGTCCGCGCCGCCGATGCCGATGCCGATGCGCGGGCCGCGCGGGGCGACCGGCTCCACGCTGCGGTCCGTGACCGTGAACCAGGCGCCGCCGCGGGCGATCGTCAGCTCGGCGGCGCGCAGCAGGGCGTAGTCGCGGGCGAGGTCGGGCGAAGCGCCGTCGCCGGTGACGAAGGTCACGCGCCAGCGGTCAGGCTCGATCTGCTGCTCGCTGTAGCCGGGCGCGCCCGGCCGGGTGGAGGGGGTGAAGTGCGTCGCCGTCGCGCAGCCGGCGAGGACGAAGGCCAGGGCGGCGGCGAGGGCCGGATGGGTCGGGCGCATGACCCGGCTAACCCACGGGCCCGCTCGGCGTTCCCTCCGGCCGGGGCAGGCCGAGCGCATCGAGCAGCGCCAGGAAGTCGGCAGGCGGCGGGGCGGAGAGGCGGAAGCGCCCACCCTCGGGGTGCGGGAACTCCAGCGTCCGGGCGTGCAGCATCAGGCGCGGGACGGGGGCGCCGCCCAGCGCGAGGGCTCCGCCGTAGCGCACGTCGCCGGCGATGGGGCGACCCAGGTGGGCGAGGTGCACGCGGATCTGGTGCATGCGGCCGGTGCGGGGGCGCGCCTCGAGCAGCGCCCCGGACGGCGCGGCCGCAACGGTGCGGTAGCGGGTGGTCGCCGCCTCCGCCCCCGGCGCGTCGGGCGGGCAGACGCGCATCCAGGCCTCGCGCCCGACCTCCTCGCGGCGCAGCGCCTGCTCGACCACGCCGTCTTTCGGGTCTGGCGGGGCGGCGGTGATCGCGAGGTAGGCCTTGGCGAACTTGCGCGCCATCATCGCCTTGCCCAGCACGCTGGCGGCGTAGGCGGTGCGGGCGGCGAGGATCACGCCGGAGGTGTCGCGGTCGAGCCGGTGCACCAGCACGGGGCGGCGGCCGCTGGGCTTGGCGAAGGCGTAGAGCAGCTCGTCCAGCGTGTTCACCTGCCCCCGCCCGCCCTGGCTGGAGAGGCCCGCGGGCTTGGCCAGCGCCAGGATGGATTCGTCCTCGTGGATCACCAGCGAGCGGACGAGGTCGACCTCGGCGGGGGTGAGCACGGGCGGAGGGCGCGGGGGGCGCGACATGGCGCGGAGCTAGCCGCCGCCGACCCCTGCGCGCAACCGTCGCTTGCCGGCCGGGGCCGATTCCGGAAAGCTGGCGACGCTGGGGAGAGTCGCTTTGCGCACGCTGAAGATCGCCGTCACCGCCGTGTCCGCAGGGTCCGTCGCGGCGGCCGGAGCCGCCATCGCCGCGACGCCCATCATTATCGTCGTTCCCGCGCGCCCGGTCGTGATCGACACCGGCGACCCCGCCTACGTGCCGATGGTGCTGGAGCCCGCGGGCGCGGCCGGCGCGTCGTCGGACGGCGGGGCGACCGTCGTCGGCGTGCGCACGGCCCGGGTGGAGGACGCGGTGGTGCTGACGCAAGCCGTCGCAACCAGAGGCCTGCAGGTCGCGGCGGGCACGGTGCTGGTGCGCGCGGCGCCCGTCCCGGACGACCATCCGGGCGCCCCGAGCGAGACGCCTTCCCTGGTCGTCTGGTGCACCGCGCGCGCCATGCCGGCGATGCACGCCGCCACGCAGGACTGCCTGGCCGACGCGGACGGCGACGGGCGCTTCGACCGCGTCTTCACCGGCTTCGTGTCGGACAA
>JASLDZ010000035.1 GCA_030151985.1 Caulobacteraceae bacterium
TGTAGAGCATGATCGGCTGGTAGATGAGCACGTTGCCCACCAGGAACAGCAGCGCGATGGTGGCGCGGATGTTCTTATCGCCGTACTTCTTCTCCAGGAGCTCGGTGACGGTCGTGCAGTCGTTCCGATAGTAGATCGGCAGGAACACCCAGGCCAGCACGCTGAGCCCCGCCACCGCCGACAGCTCCCACCAGGCGAGCAGCGCCATCTGGTTGCCGTTCATGCCGAGCAGCTGCTCGGTCGACAGGTTGGTGATGGTGATCGAACCCGCGACGTAGAACCACTTCAGGCCGCCGCCCGCCAGGAAGAACTCGCGGTTGCCGCCCTCGCCCTTGACCGCGCCGCCCCGGCGCTCGCCGCGGCACAGCCACCAGGTGACCGCGCCGATCAGGGCGGTGAGGCCGGCGGCGACCAGCGCCTGGGTGGTCTGCAGCTGCATCGCGCTGGCGCTGGCCGGGGGCATGGACATGTCAGCGGCTCACGGTGGCGGCGTCGTGGTGCAGCTCGAGCCCGAGCGCCCAGCGGCGGTGGAAGCCGGGCCAGTAGCCCTTCGACGCCTCGTCGGTCGGCGCCGCGAAGGCCGCCCCCACCGACTGCCCCTGCGCCAGCGGCCAGACGCCCTCGTCGGCCCTGACAGTGGGCACGTTCAGGAAGGCGGCGTGGGCGGCGTCGCCCTTGAGCGTCGCGTCGAGGAAGGCGGTGACGAAGTGGCGGTTGATGCTGAGGATCCGGTCGCGCCGCCACACCGGCTCCTCCAGCCGCTCCGCCCAGATGAAGTCGCGCTCGCTTTGCGAGACGATGCCGTCGCCGACTATGTTGTGGTGCGCGTTCTGATAGACCAGCATCCGCCGGTCGGCGCCGGTCAGGTGGTCGTAGATCCACTTCACCCCGCCGTCGTAGCCCGAGACGTCGTCGTGGTCGCCGACCACCACCAGCGTGGGCGCCTTGACCTGGGCCAGCCCCGCCTCGCCGAACGCCCGCAGGGGCGCGGCCCCGCCCCAGGGGGCGAACAGCACCACCGCCTGGAGCGCCGACGGCGGCGCGCTCGACGGCGCGCCCTGCAGCTGCGGGTCGAACAGTCCCGGAGGCCCGAGCTTGGCCAGCGGGCTCGCCGGGTCGAGCCCGGCGCCGGCCGTCTCCACCGCCCCGAAGCCCCCCATGGAGTAGCCGATCAGCGCCACCCGGGTCGGGTCGTAGACGCCCGCCAGCGGACCGGAGCCGGCGCGGCGGGTCAGCTCGGCGATGACGAACCGCTGGTCGGCGCTGCGGTCCAGCACGACCTCGCCGAACGAGACCTGCTGGGGCACGGGGGGGTCGAGGTCGCGGTGATCGATGGCGGCGACGACGTAGCCCCTCGAAGCCAGCCCCTCGGCCAGGTCGCTGAACCCAGTCGCCCAGTTCTTGTAGCCGTGGGAGAGGACGACGAGTGGAAAGGCCTTGCCGCGAACGGGCTTGGCGTCGGCGAAGGCGCCCGCCTCGCGCCCCTGCGGCTGCGCGCCCGGCGCATGGTCGAGGTAGCGCGCATGCGCCGTTCCGCCGGTCGCGGGAAACCAGACGGTGAGCGGCAGGGTGCGGTCGGCCCGGCCGCCCGGGGCGGTGAGGCTGGGCGCATCCTTGCGGACGAGGTCGATCGCGGTGACGCCGACCGCGTAGGGGCCGGGGGCGGAGAGCTCGGGGCCGTCGGGAATTGCCTGCGCGAAGGCGGCGGCCGGAATCAGCCATAGGAAGACGAGGACGAGATGCGCAAATCCTCCCCATCGCAGATGGGGAGGTGGCCCGGAGGGCCGGAGGGGCCGCTCGCCGCAGGCGAGCGGAACACCGCGAGCGCCGCGAGGAACAGTTCCGCGCTGCCGCGCGGCCCCCTCCCCCCTCCGGGGTGCCCCCCCATCTGCGATGGGGGAGATCAAGGAAGCGCGCGTCATGCCTTCATCCTCCACGCCGCCACGTCCCGCGGGCCGATCCGCGCGCCGCCGAGCACATACTCCGCCCCCTCCGGCGCGGGCGCGTCGACCGCAGCGTCGGCGTAGTTGAAGGCGAAGGCCAGGCCGCCGCGGCGTCGCACGCGCAGGGTCTCGGGCAGGCGCAGGGTGGCGATCCCGGCCTCGGCGCACAGGCCCTCGATCACCTCGGTCAGGAAGGCGCGGTCGGTGAGCGCGGCCATGTAGACCGTGCGGTCATGCCGGAGCGCCGCCGCCTGGCCGTCGTCGTAGCGGGCCACGACCTGCGTCCCCTCCCCCGCCTCCACCGTCTCGCACCAGCGCGCGGCCTGGCCCTCGCGGTTGCCCATCAGGATGCGGTCGGGGCAGTCGGGACGGACGGTCTCGGCGGTCAGCACGCGCATGGGGATCAGCTCGCGCAGCAGGCCGGGGGCGAGGCCGTGCGGCTGCGACAGGTCCTCCGTCTTGGCGCCCGTGCGAGGGGCCAGCAGCTTGAGGCCCGGCGCGGCCTTCAGCGCCGCGACCGTCGCGGGCCGCGCCACCGCCAGGCCCGGCACGACGATCAGGGCGTAGTCCGAGACGTCGCCGTCGGCGGGTACGAAGTCCACGTCCAGCCCCAGCGAGCGGAGCGCCTGGTAGTGCTCCATCAGCACCTGCGGCTGGTTGAAGCTGTCGCCGTGGCGCTCGATCTCCGCCAGCCACTGCGCCTCGGGGTCGACCAGGATCGCGACCGGCGCGCGGGTGGTGGGGTGCGCGTCGAGGCCAAGCGCGGCCAGATCGCGCACCACCGCCTCGACCTCGCTCCAGGCTTCGGCGGGGGTGTCGTCGGGGCGGTTCAGCCCGGCGTGCATCTGCTCCTGGGCGAAGGCGGCCTGGCGCCAGCGGAAGTAGCTGACCACCCCCGCGCCGTGCGCGAACGCCTCCAGCGTCCACAGCCGCACCATGCCGGGGGCGGGCCGCGGGTTGTGCCCCGCCCAGTTCACCGGCCCCGGCTGCTGTTCCATGATCCAGAAGGCGCCGGGAGCCAGCCCCCGCGTCTGGTCGAAGAAGCAGGCGCCGAAGTCCGGATGGCCCGTGCGCATGAAGGGCCGGAACACCTCCGGCGGCTCCCTCCGCATCAGGATGTCGGTGCGGCCCAGCGGATAGTTGTCGTACGACGCGAAGTCCAAGCCCTGCGCCAGGGCGTGGTTGTCGACCCCCGTCTCGTCCATCGGGATGAAGTTGTGGGTGATGAACCGCCCCGGCGAATGCGCCCGCAGGATCTCGATCTGCGCCCGGTGGAAGCGCACCACCTGGTCCGACGCGAACCGGCGGAAGGCGAAGCGGTGCGAGGGGCTGCACTCGGTCACCGCGCCGAACGGCGGCTCGATCTCCTCGAAGCTGCGGTACTCCATCGACCAGAAGGCGTTGCCCCACGCCGCGTTCAGCGCGGCGACGTCGCCGTAGCGGTCGGCGCACCAGCGGCGGAAGGCGGCGGCCGCGGCAGGGGAGGCGCTGAGCGTGGTGTCGTGGCAGCAGAGCTCGTTGTCCGTCTGCCAGCCCGCCACCGCCGGATGCTCCCCGTAGCGGCGCGCGAGGGCCTCGGTGATGCGGTTGGACTCGGCGAGGTAGGTCTCGCTGGAGAAGTCGTAGTGCCGGCGCGAGCCGAAGCCGCGCACGCGCCCGGTGTCGGGGTGGATGGGCAGGATATCGGGATGGGCGTCCACCAGCCACTTGGGCGGCGTGGCGGTCGGGGTGCAGGCGACGGCGCGCAGGCCCTCGGCGTGCAGGATGTCCAGCACCTCGTCGAACCAGGCCCAGTCGTAGCGGCCGGGATCGGGCTCGAACCGCGACCAGGCGAACTCGCCGACGCGCACATAGGTGAGGCCCAGCGCCTTCATCCGCCGGGCGTCGCCGCGCCACATGGAGCGGGGCCACTGCTCGGGATACCAACAGACGCCGAGCATCCACGCCCCTTCCGCAAGGACGCTCCGTGTGGAGACGCCGCGCGCTTCTTCCCTGACCGGCGGTCCGGTTCCCGGATCTCGGCCTTGAGGGCCGCGCCTGTTGCCTCGTGATTTATACGATAATAGGAGGCCGTCAACGCGCGGCGGTGGACCGGGCGGC
>JASLDZ010000076.1 GCA_030151985.1 Caulobacteraceae bacterium
TCCGAGGCGCTGATCGGGCCCGCGGCCGCGGCGATCGGCTCGCACCAGCTCGACTCCGGCCTGATCTACGTGCGCCTGGCGCTGCGGCTGGACCCGTCGCTCGGGCAGGCGTGGATCGTGGTGGGCGACGCGCTGACCGCCGCCGGCGACGTCGAGGGCGCGCGGACCGCGTTCGAGCAGGTGCGCGACGGCTCGCCCGAGGCGGTGGCCGCGTGGGGCCGGCTCGCCCTGCAGAAAGAGGCCGCGGGCGACAAGGCGGGCGCCCTCGCCCTGGCGGCCAAGGCGGTCGCGCGCGCGCCGGACGACACCCAGGCGCTGCTGCTGCAGGCCGAGCTCCTGCGCGAGAACGACCGCGACGACGAGGCGATCGCGATCCTGGACAAGCTCATCGCGGCGGGGGGCGACGGGCGTCCGGGTCAGCGCCTCTACTTCCTGCGCGGCGCCGCCGAGGAGCGCGCCGGCCGCTGGCCCGCCGCCGAGGCCGACCTGAAGAAGGCCGTGGCGCTGAAGCCCGACGACCCGGAGGTGTTGAACTACCTGGGCTTCGCCTGGGCCGACCGGGGCGAGCACCTCGACCAGGCGCTGCCCATGCTTCAGAAGGCCGCCGCCGCCGCCAGCGACCAGGGCGCGATCCTGGACTCGGTCGGCTGGGCGCACTTCCGGCTGGGGGACTACAAGGCGGCAGTCCGCGACCTGGAGAAGGCGGTGGCGCTGGAGCCCGCCGACGCCACCATCAACGACCACCTGGGCGACGCCTACTGGAGCTCGGGCCGTCGGCTGGAGGCCGGATACCAGTGGCGACGCGTGCTGACGCTGGAGCCGGAGCCCAAGCTGAAGGCGGCGGTGGAGGCGAAGCTGCGCGACGGCCCGCCGGCCGCCAAGACCGTCGTCGCCGCCTCCTGAGCGTTTCGCGATGTTCGAGACGAAGACGCGGCTCGCCCCCGCCAAGGTGAACCTGTTCCTGCACGTCGGCCCGGCGGCGGCCGACGGTTATCATCCCGTGGCCAGCCTGATGCTGTTCGCCGACGTGGGGGACAGGGTGACGCTCGCGCCATCGGGCGGACAGGCGCTGGAGATCGTCGGCGAGTTCGCGCCGGAGCTGGCCGGAGCGCGGCTGGAGGACAACCTCGTCTGGCGCGCGGCCATGGCCTTCCTGCAGCGGGTCGGTGCGCCGGACCGCGGCTTCCGGCTGACGCTCGACAAGGCGCTCCCGGTCGCCGCCGGGCTGGGGGGCGGTTCGAGCGACGCGGGGGCCGCGCTGGTTCTGCTCCGCGACGCCTTTGCGCCCGACCTTCCGGACGTCGAGCTGGAGGCGATCGCGGGCGCGCTCGGCGCAGACGGCCCCGCCTGCCTGCGCGCCCGCCCGGTGGTCGGCGCGGGTCGGGGCGACGTGTTGAGCGAGCCGCCGGCGCTGCCCCTGCTTCATGCGGTGTTGGTGAACCCCCGTTCGCCCTCGCCCACCGGCGCCGTGTACCGCGCCTACGACGCCGGGCCGGTCGCCGAGGCCGACCTCCCGCCCTTGCCGGGAAATCTCGACGCCGAGGCGCTGATCGCCTGGGCCGGGCCGCTCCGCAACGACCTGGAACGGCCGGCGGCGGCGCTCTCGCCCGATGTCGCGCGTATCCTTTCCCTTGTCGGACAGGCGCCGGACGCGGCGCTGGTGCGGTTGTCGGGATCGGGCGCGACGGTCTTCGCCCTGGCCCGCGACGCGGCGGCGCAGGATCGGCTGGCGCGCTGGGTGGCGGCGCGCGCGCCCGGCGCCTGGGTGCGGCCCTGCCGGCTGGGGGGCCCCTGGGCGTGATCTGGGCGCCGAACGCCTTCGGGCCGCCGTGAAACCGACATGGAGCTTGGGTGTTGATGTCGGGACCGACACGGCGGCGCCCGGGCGTCAGCCGCGCCTTCGAGGAGACTTCATGAGACTGTCCGCCCTGCTGATCGCCGCGACCGCCAGCGCCGCCCTCGCCACCGCCGCCTCGGCCCAGACGGCGCCCGCTTCCGCCGGCCAGACGAACACGACGACCACCTCCACCACGACGACGCGCACCGCGCCCGCCGGCCAAGCGGTCAACCCGCCGGCCGCTTCGGTGGGCACGCCCCCCGTGCAGGCGCCCGGCGCGCCCATGGGGAACACGACGACGGCCGCCCCCGGCATGGCGATGGCTCCGACGGCGGGCGGCGCCTTCCGCCCCATCACGCCCGCGCCCGGGGCCGACATCGTGAGCGTGCTGCAGGCCTCCGGCGAGTTCACGACCTTGCTGAAGATCGCCGACGCGACAAGCCTCACGACCATCCTGAAGACCACGCCCAACCTGACGGTGCTGGCGCCCACCGACGCCGCCTTCGCCGCCCTGCCGCCCTCGGCGCTGGACCTCAAGGACCCGGCCAACCTGCAGAAGCTGCAGGCGCTGCTCACCTACCACGTCATCAACGCCAAGGTGCCTTCGCTGAAGGGCCACAGCGCCACGCCGGTCACCACGGTGGCCAACAAGCCCGTCACGCTCGACGGTTCCGGCGACATGGTGAAGATCAACGACGCCACCGCGCTTCAGGCGCCGGTCACCGCGTCCAACGGGGTGATCTACCCGATCGACAAGGTGCTCTCGCCCGATTACGTGCCGCCGCCGGCCGCGGCCGCGCCCGCCGCGGCCGATGACACGGCGACCACCACCAAGTCGACCACGACCACCAAGAAGTCGTCCAAGAAGAAGCGCTGATCGCCCCCGCCGACCGGCGGATCGGGTTGATCGGGAAGGCGGCGGGCCCTAGGGTCCGCCGCCTTTCGTTTTGCGCCGCACAAAGGGGCCGATGAGCGCCGCCGCGACCTCCGCCCCGCTGCCGTTCCAGGACCTGATCCTGACGCTTCAGCGCTATTGGAGCGAGCAGGGGTGCCTGCTGCTGCAGCCCTACGACACCGAGGTCGGCGCCGGCACGCTGCACCCCGCGACGGTGCTGCGGGCGCTGGGCTCCAAGCCGTGGAAGGCCGCCTACGTGCAGCCCTCGCGGCGCCCGGCTGACGGGCGCTACGGCGAGAATCCGAACCGTCTGCAGCACTACTACCAGTTCCAGGTGATCCTGAAGCCGAACCCGGAGAACCTGCAGGAGCTCTATCTCGGCTCGTTGAAGGCGATCGGGCTCGACCCCACGCTGCACGACATCCGCTTCGTGGAGGACGACTGGGAGAACCCGACGGTCGGCGCCTGGGGGCTCGGCTGGGAGGTCTGGTGCGACGGCATGGAAGTCAGCCAGTTCACCTACATGCAGCAGGTAGGCGGGCTCGACGTGTTTCCGGTCGCCGGAGAGCTGACCTACGGCCTCGAGCGCATCGCCATGTACATCCAGGGCAAGGACTCGATCTTCGACCTCGCCTTCAACGACCCGCAGAGCCCCGCCTTCAAGAGCTACGGCGACGTCTACCTGGAGAACGAGCGCCAGCAGTCGGCCTACAACTTCGAGGCCGCCGACGTGGCGACGTTGAAGCGCCAGTTCGAGGACATGGAGCGGCAGGTTCCGCGCCTCCTGGCCGCCAAGGGGCCGCAGGGCCAGCCGCTGGTGCTGCCGGCCTACGACCATGTTCTGAAGGCCTCGCATCTCTTCAACGTGATGGACGCGCGCGGCGCCATCGCGGTCGCCGAGCGCCAGAGCTACATCGGCCGCATCCGCGACCTCTGCAAAGCCTGCGCGGAAGCCTGGCTTGCCGAAGAAGGCGAGAACGCGTGATGGGGCGGCTTTAGATGCCTCAGCTCCTGCTGGAACTGCTCTCCGAGGAGATCCCCGCCCGCATGCAGGCTGGCGCCGGGCGCGATCTCGAGCGGCTGGCGATGTACGTCCAGGGCGTGGACAACGTCTATGACCTCGCCTTCAACGATCCCCAGAGCCCCGGCTTCAAGACCTATGGCGACGTGTTCCTGGAAAACGAACGCCAGTTCTCGGCCTTCAATTTCGAGGCGGCCGACGTCGAGGTGCTGACGCGCCAGTTCGAGGACATGGAGCGGCAGGTCCCGCGCATCCTGGCGATGACCGGCCCGCAAGGCCAG
>JASLDZ010000102.1 GCA_030151985.1 Caulobacteraceae bacterium
TCAGCCTGCGGCTTCGAGCCACCCTCCCCTCAAGGGGGAGGGAGGAAGGTGATAGTGCGATCCGAACGATGAAGAACGGGGACGGAATGGCGGGAGCGGGCGTAGAGGCGGGCGGGGTCGTCCCCCGCTCCACCATGCGGCTGGTGGTGGGGGCGTCGGCGGCGGGCACGGCGTTCGAGTGGTACGACTTCTTCGTCTTCGTGCCCCTGGCCTCGATCATCGCCAAGACCTTCTCCGCCGGGCTGAGCGAGTCCGCCGGCTTCGTCTTCGCGCTGATGAGCTTCGCGGTCGGGTTCGCCTTCCGGCCGGTGGGCGCGCTGATCTTCGGGCGGATCGGGGACACGGCGGGGCGCAAGGGCGCCTTCCTGGTGACCGTCAGCCTGATGGGCGCGGCCACCTTCGCGATCGGCTGCCTGCCGAGCTACGCGACCGCGGGCGTGATCTCGCCCATCCTGTTCGTGCTGATGCGGGTGGGGCAGGGGATCGCGCTGGGGGGCGAGTACGGCGGCGCGGCCATCTACGTCGCCGAGCACGCGCCGCCCTCCGAGCGCGGCTTCTGGACGAGCTGGATCCAGACCTCGGCCGCCATCGGGCTGACCGCGGCGCTGCTCGTCACGCTCGCCACGCGCTCGGCGGTGGGCGAGGCGGCGTTCGCCGCCTGGGGCTGGCGCGTGCCCTTCCTGGCGTCGTCGGGGTTGCTGGCCGTCTCGCTCTGGATCCGGCTGAAGCTGTCCGAGAGCCCCGCCTTCAAGCGGATGGCGGCGGAGGAGGGGCGTTCCCGCGCGCCCTACCGCGAGGCGTTCGGCGCATGGCCGAACCTGAAGCGGGTGCTGATCGCGCTCTTCTCCATGATGCTGGCGCAGGGGGCCGTCTGGTACTGCGCCTTCTTCTACGCGCAGGTGTTCATCGAGCGGGTGATCAAGGTCGCGCCGGCGACGGTCAACCTGCTGATGATCGCGGTCGTGGTTGTCTCGGCGCCCCTATACGTCTTCTTCGGCTGGCTGTCGGACAAGGTGGGCCGCAAGTGGGTGATGACGCTGGGGATCGCGCTTGCGACCGTCGCGCTGTTCCCCGGCTTCCACCTGATCACGCGGCTGGCCAACCCCGCGCTCGCCCGCGCCCAGGCGACGACGCCGGTGATCGTGGCGGCGGACCCCGCCACCTGCTCGGCGCAGTTCGATCCGGTGGGAAGGGCGAAGTTCGTGTCCGCCTGCGACATCGCCAAGAACCTGCTCGCGACCTCCGGCGTCAGCTATCGCAACGTGGCGCTTCCTCCCGGCTCGGCGACGATGGTGAAGGTGGGCGGCGCGCAGGTGGACGTGACCGACGGACGGGGCGCGACGCCCGGTGCGCTGGCGATCGTGAAGGCGGCGGACAGCGCCCGGGTCAAGGCGGCGCTCAAGGCGGGCGGCTATCCGGCGGCCGCCGATCCCTCGCAGGCGAACATCCCCGGCGTCTTCCTGGTGCTGATGCTGTTCACGGTAGGGGCGACGGCGCTCTACGGCCCGCAGGCGGCGTGCCTGGTGGAGCTGTTCCCCACCCGCGTACGCTACACGGCGCTAAGCCTGCCCTACCATATCGGCACGGGCTGGGTGGGCGGCTTCCTGCCCGCGACCGCCTACGCCATGGTCGTGTCGAGCGGGGACATCTACTTCGGCCTCTGGTACCCGGTGATCGGCGGCGGGGTCGCCGTGCTGGTCGCCGCGCTGCTCCTGCCCGAGACGCGAGGCCGCGACCTGGACGCCTGATCCGTCAGGCGAGGTCCTCCCGCCGGTCCACGTCGAACAGGACGCCCGGATCGTCGGTCTCCACCCGGGACAGCCGGTCTCCCAACGCATCGAGCAACGCGCCGGCGCCCCGATCGCCCCGCAGCGCCGCCACCTTGCCGAACAGCGCCCGCGAGAGCAGCGCGGGGTTACCCCTCCGCCCCTCGCACACGGGGACCGCCGCCGCCGCCCCGCTTCGCCAGGCCGCGATCAGCCGAGCGGCCAGCGCATGGGGAATGTCGGGCATGTCGCCGAGAAAGACGATCGCCGCGCCCGCGCCCGGCGGCAGGGAGGCGACGCCCGCCCGCAGCGAGGCGCTGAGCCCCTCGCACCAGTCGGCGGCCTCGACCACGCGCAAGGGCCGGCCCGCCGCCGCTTCGCGCGCCGCCTCCGCGACAGCCGGCGCGTCCGCCCCCGTCACCAGGGTGGCTTCCGCCGCTGGGCTCGCCAGCGCCGCCTCCACGGCGTGCGCCACGAGCGGCCGCCCCTTGCGGAGCGCCAGGAGCTTGCCGCCGCCGAACCGCGTTCCCGCCCCGGCCGCCAGGATCAGCGCGTGGGCGTCGCCTTCCGCCATGAAGTCGCTCTTCACTTCGCTTGCGCTCGTCTTCACGCCTATATCTGCATCAGCCCATGAGCCCCTACGACGCGCCAGCCCCCGCCATCGCTCCCGCCGTCGCGCCGGCGGCGACCGCGCGCGGTCTTGAGGACGGGTTCGGGCGCGCCATCCGCTACCTGCGCCTGTCGGTGACCGACCGCTGCGACCTGCGCTGCATCTACTGCATGCCGGAGCGCATGGTCTTCCTGCCCAAGCCCGAGGTGCTGACGCTGGAGGAGCTGGAGCGGCTGGCCGGCGTGTTCATCGATCTCGGCGC
>JASLDZ010000136.1 GCA_030151985.1 Caulobacteraceae bacterium
CGGGGCAGGCGGTGGACCGGGAGGCGACGCTGAAGGGCTTCATCGACCGCGTCTTCGCGCCCCTGCGCGAATAGCGCCGCCGTCGTCGCATCCCCCTCGCGTTCCAAGAGGACAGGCCCATGGCGGACATGGCGATCGGCGCCGGGCGGCGGGCCGGGACGGGCGCGCGGATGGGGTGGGCCTTCGCGCTGTGCTTCGGCGCCTGGACGCTGACCAACCTCGACCAGTCGCTGTTCAGCTACGCCCTGCCGGGCATCCTGGCGGAGTTCCACCTGCCGCTGGAGGCGGCGGGCGTGGTGCTCGCCATCTCCTTCGCCTGCTCCTCGGCGCTGGTGGTGGTCTGCGGCATGGCGGCCGACCGCTTCGGACGCGCCCTGACCCTGTGCCTGCTGCTGGCCGCCTCCGCCCTGTGCGTAGGCGCGCAAGGGCTGGCGGCGGGGGTGGTGACGCTGACGCTGGCGCGCTCGCTGGGCTTCGGGCTGAGCGGCGGACTGGCGCCCATCACCAACGCGCTGACGGTGGAGAATACGCCCGACCGGCTGCGAGGGGTGGCCATGGGCGTCCTGCAGTGCGGCTACCCCATGGGCTGGCTGCTGGCCTCGCTGGTCGCCGCGCCGCTCCTGACCCGCTACGGCTGGCGCGCGACCTGCTTCGCCGCCCTGGCCGTCGTTCCCGTCGCGCTCCTGATCGCCTGGCTCTACGCCCGGCGCATCGACGCCGTCCGCCCTCGCCCGGCCGCGGCCGAGGTGCTGGAAGTCGCGACCGAAGCGAAGCCCAAGCCCAGCGTCCGCACGCTGTTCGCGCCCGGCCTGCGCCGCCAGAGCCTCACCTGCATGCTCGTCTTCTTCGTGTTCGGCGGCGCCTACGCGGGCTCAGCCTTCTTCTTCCCCACCTTCTTCAGCCAGACGCGAGGCTACACGCCGGCGCAGGCCGCCTCGCTGGTGGGCCTGTCGAACGGAGTGGCGGTGTTCGGCTACCTGGGCGCGGCGGTGGTGGGGGAATACCTGCTGCGTCGGCGCACGGTCTTCGCCCTGTGGACGCTGGGCGGCGCCCTGGCGCTGCTCGGACTGCTGTGGGCTCCGTCGAGCCACGCGAGCGACCTCGCCTGGTTCGCGGTGATGGCGACGCTGTTCTACGGCGCCATGGCGGTGCTGCCGGTGCTGGTCGCCGAGATCTTCGACGAGGACATCCGCGCCACCGCGCTCGGCCTCTGCACCTCGGCGCCCCTGGGGCTGGGCTTCGCCATCTTCCCGCTGATCGTGCCGCTGGTGGTGGCGCGGATCGGCTGGCCCTGGGGGCTGACGGCGGTGACCGCGCCCCTGCTGGTGCTGGGCTCCCTGGTCGTGCTGACGCTGCCCAACCGGCCGTCGGGCCTGCCGCTGGAGTAGGGCTCTAGCCGCCCGCGACCTGCGCCGCGGCCGCGCCGCCGGCGACCGCGCCCAGCGTCACCGCCGCCGCCAGCCCCGCCCCCGGCAGGTAGCCCGAGGGGCCATGCCCGCTGATCCCCACCGCCGCGCCGCCCCCGGCGTAGAGGTTGGGCAGGCGCGAGCCATCGGCGCGCAGCACGCGCGCGGTCTCGTCCACGCGCAGCCCACCCTGGGTGTGGAACAGCGCCCCACTGACGCGCAGGGCGTGGAAGGGCGGCGCGAGCGGCGGCCCCGCGAACCGGCGACCCCATGCGTCGGCCACGCCGCGCCGAGCCGAGTCCTCCACCGCCTCCAGCGTCCGCCCCAAGGCGTCGCCGGGGACGGCGATCGCGGCGGCCAACGCCTCCACCGTGTCGCCGGAGCGGCGGGCGTTCAGCGCCAGGAGCGCCCTGTATTGGTGCAGGTCGGCGCAGGCCTCATGGATGCGCTGGTCGTAGACGACCCAGCTGATCCCGCCGGGCTGGGCGATCACCCGCGCGCCCTGGCCGGAGACGTCGTCCAGCTCGTCGCTGAACCGCATCCCCAGCGCGTTCACCTGCACCCCGCCCTGGATCAGGAACTTCGGGTTCACGTCCAGCCCCTGCGGCTCGGCGAGGAGGCCCAGGCCCTGGTAGGCGTCCATGTCCGCCAGGGCGCCGCCCAGCGCTTCGCCCCAGGCGATCCCGTCGCCCCGGTTACCCTCCCAGCCGAAGTAGCGCGCCTCGCGCATGGCGGGGATGCGGCTGGCGATCATCTCGGCGTTGCCGCCGAACCCGCAGGTGGCGAGCACCAGCGCGTCGCAGGCGACGTCCTCCTCGCCTCCGTCCGGCCGGGCGATGCGGACGCCCGACACGAGGCCGTCGGCGCCGGCGAACAGGGCGGTCACGCGCGCGTCGGTGAGGACGTCGACGCCGGCGCGGTCGCAGGCGGCGACGAGGCGGGCCATCATGTCCGCGCCCGTGCGCTCGGGCGTCGCGTGCAGGCGCGAGCGGGTGTGGCCGAAGGCGGGGCGCCAGTCGGCGTCAAAGCGGAACGCCACGTCGTGGCGCTCGGCCAGCCAATCGACCACCGGGCCGGACCGGGTCGCGACCACCCGCGCCGCCACGGGATCCGCCTCGCCCCGCGTCTTGGCCACGATGTCGGCCAGGAAGGCCTCGGCGTCGTCCTCCACGCCGTGGCGACGCTGCTCGGCGGTGCCCGCGGCGCAGAGGGCGCCCAGCGACATGCCGCTCGAGCCGTGGCAGGTCGGCGCCTGCTCCAGCACCACCGGCGAGGCGCCCGCGTCGCGCGCCGCCAGGGCCGCCGTCAGCCCGCAGGCGCCGCCGCCGACGATCAGGACCGGCGCCTCCGCCTCGAAGCGCGCGGCGTCGGTGGGCAGGATGCTCAAAGCGAAGGCTCCTCGACTTCGGCGACCGATCGCTTCTAGGGTGGCGAGGCTTGCTTGTATACATTCGCGGAGCCCCGCCTTGCCGCAGAACGCCGCCGAAAGCCTCGTCGACCATGCGCTCGGTCTGCGGTGGGAGGCGCTCGGCGCCGACGCCCGGAGCGCGGCGGCGACCTTCCTGCACGACAGCCTGGCGGTAGGCGTCGCGGGCGCGCGGGCCCCCTATGCCGATCGGGTCGCCGCCGCCGTCGCCCGCTGGGGCGTCGCCGACGGGCGGGGCGCGTTGGTGCTCGGCCGGCCCGCGACGCGGCTTCCGCCCGCGAGCGCCGCCTTCCTGAACGCCTTCCAGATCCACGGGCAGGAGTTCGACTGCGTGCACGAACCGGCGGTGGTGCACCCGCTCGCCACCGTGGTCGCCGCGCTCCTGGCCGCGCTGGAGGGGGACAAGCCCCGCACGGGAGCGCAGGTGCTCACCGCGCTCTGCGCCGGCGTGGACGTGGCCGCCGGGCTGGGGCTCGCCGCCCGGTCGCCGCTGAAGTTCTTCCGCCCCGCCACCGCCGGGATCTTCGGCTGCGTGGCCGCGCTGGCCAGCCTGAAGCGGCTGCCGCGCGAGGAGGCGCTGGACGCCTTCGGCTACGCCCTGGCCTTCGCCGCCGGCACGATGCAGGCGCACGTGGAGGGGCTGCCCACCCTGCCCGTGCAGATCGCCCAGGCGGCGCGCGCGGCGGTGCAGGCGGTGGACCTCGCCCAGGCGGGGATGCCGGGCCCTCGCGGCGCCGTCGATGGCCCGTTCGGCTACCTCGCCCTGTTCGAGGATCTGACCGACGCCCCCGCCATGCTGGCCGCCCTGCCCCACGCGCGGCGCATCACCGAGGTCAGCTGGAAGCCCTTCCCCACCGGCCGGGCCGCCCACGGCGCCATCGTCGCCACCGAGCGGCTGATGCGTGAGCACGGGGTCACGGCGGAGGACCTGGAGCGTCTCACCTACACCGCGCCGCCCCTGATCCGGCGGCTGGTGGGCCGCCCGGCGCACGGGGCGATGACGCCCGCCTACGCCCGGCTCTGCTTCCCCTACCTGGGGGCTACGGTGCTGACCCGCGGCAAGGTGGGGCTGGACGACTTCACGCCGGCACGCCTCCACGACCCCGCCGTGCTGGCCTTGGCGGAGCGGATCACGGTGGAGGCGGACGCCAATCCCGACCCGGCCGCCTTCACCCCGGCCACGGCGGTCGCCCGGCGCTCCGACGGCTCCGAGGTCTCCGTCGCCGTCACCGCGCAGCTCGGCTCCCCCGCGTGGCCGCTCAGCCGCGAGCAGCACCTGGAGAAGGCGCGCGCCTGCCTGGCCTTCGGAGGCCTGGGCGGCCAGGAGGACGCGCTGACCGAGCTGATCGACGCCTTTGCCGAGACCCCCGACGCAAGGGACGCCCTGCGCGCCGTGCTGACGGCGCGTCCCGCAAGCGGGGGCGGAAAAGGCACAGCTCAGCTGGAATCGCCGTAAAGGACATAGATGTATACCATTTCCGTTGACAGGCGCGGAAAACCGCCTTCCGACTAGGTTCTGGATACAATCCGGACGAGCAAAGCGACGGTGAGGGGCGCCTCGCACATCGCAGCGGTCCGGCACAGGACTGCGAGGG
>JASLDZ010000151.1 GCA_030151985.1 Caulobacteraceae bacterium
CATCCGTCGACGAGCACGAAGAAGATCAGCTTGAACGGCAGGCTGACCACCACCGGCGGCAGCATCATCATCCCCATGCTGACGAGCACGCTCGCGACCACCAGGTCGATCACCAGGAAGGGGATGAACAGCAGGAAGCCGATCATGAAGGCGCGCTTCAGCTCGCTGATCATGAAGGCGGGCGTGACGACGGTCAGCGGCGTCTCCTGCGCGGTGCGGGGGCGCGGCGTGTTGGACAGGCGCATGAAGAGCGCGAGGTCGTCGCGGTTCACCTGCCCCAGCATGAAGGTCTTCACCGGCTGCGACGCCGCTCCGAACGCCTGCGGCAGCTCCATCTGGTGGTTGAGCAGGGGGCGAACGCCCGCGTTGTAGCTCTGGGTGAAGGTCGGCCCCATCACGATGGCGGTCAGGAAGAGGCTCAGCGAGACGATCACCGCATTGGGCGGGCTCTGCTGCAGGCCGAGCGCGGTGCGGAGCAGGCTCAGCACCACGGTGATGCGCACGAAGCTCGTGGTCATCATCACGATGGAGGGGGCGAGGCTCAGCACCGTCAGGAGGCCGACGAGCTGCACCACCCGGTCGGTGAGCCCGGCGCCGGAGCCCAGGTCCACGTTCAGCGCCTGCGCCATGGCCGCGGCCGGTCCGGTGAGGGCGACGAGCGTCGCGGCGAACGACAGTACCGCCGCGCGCTTCAGGTCGGCGCGGCGGGGGAGAAGCGTACGGAGCTCACGCATCGGCGCCGCCTCCGAGCGGGCGCACCGCCACCGTGCCGCCCTCGCCCAGGAGGAGCAGGCGCTCCTGGCCGTCGCAGCTTACCAGCACCAGGCGGCGCTGCGGGTCGAGCGAGAGCGTCTCGATCACCTTCAGCCGGCGGTCGGCGGGACGCTTGGCGGCGAACATCCCCGCCGGCCCCCAGCGGCGGCCCGCGTAGGCGGCGAGGCCCACGAGCCCCAGGGTGACGACCAGCGCCAGGGCGGCGCGGACGAACGACAGCAGATCCATGAGGGGCCACGCTTCTGCGGGAGGGATTCGACGCTTCGCCTGCGACCCTGCCGCGCCCGTCCTAACGGCCCGTTAACCCTAGGCTCGGCAACTATGGCCGGGTTCAAGGACGCCCTCCATGTCGCTCGACCAGATCCCGCTCTTCGCCATGCTCAAGTCGAAGATGGGCTACGAGACGCAGCGCCAGCGCGTGATCAGCCAGAACATCGCCAACGCCGACACCCCCGACTACGCGCCCAGCGACCTGAAGGCGTTCAGCTTCTCCGACAAGCTGCAGCTCGCCATGCCCGGCGTCTCTCCGGCGCGCACCAACGCCATGCACCTTGCGGGCCGGCCCGGCCGCCCCGCGGACACGCCCAAACCGCAGCTCGCGCCCGATTCGGAGGCGCGGCTCGACGGCAACCAGGTCGTGCTCGAGGAGCAGATGATGAAGATGAGCGACGCGCGCGCCGGCTACGACGCCGCCATCACCCTCTACCAGAACGCCATGACCATGCTGCGGACAGCCGCCAAGCGGCCCGGCGCGTGACGAACGCAGGACGCTGAGCCATGGCCGATCCCCCCCGCCCGCTCGACCCCTCCCAGGCGATCGCCGCCACGGCGCTTCGCGCGCAGCAGCAGCGCATGCGGATCATCGCGGAGAACATCGCCAACGCCGACACCACCTCCACCGCCGGCGGCGGCGAGCCCTACCGCCGCCAGACCGCGATCTTCCAGCCGCTGGAGATGGAGGCGGGCGGCCAAGGCGTGCGCGTGGCGCGGGTGCAGGCCGACACGGCCCCCTTCAAAACCGAGTACAACCCGCAGCACCCGGCCGCCGACGCCAAGGGCTATGTGAAGATGCCTAACGTCGACCCCCTCATCGAGGCCTTGGACATGAAGGAGGCGCAGCGCGCCTACGAGGCCAACCTGTCGGTGATCGAGACGGCGCGGACGATGACCAGCCGCACCCTCGACATCCTGAAGAAGTGAGGGCCTGAGCGATGACCAGCGCGCTGCTCGCCGCCCGCGCCTACGCCGCCGTCCAGGGCGCCCCCTCCCCCGCCGCGCCGCGCGTGGCCGAACAGGGGCCGGACTTCGCGCAGATCCTGCAGCAGAGCATGGGCGACGCGGTCTCGGCCTCGCGCAACGCCGAGGCGCAGATGGCCGCGCACACGCAAGGCCGCGCGCAGCTTGTGGACGTGGTGACCGCCGTCGCCTCGGCGCAGTCGAGCCTGGAGACGGTGATGGCCGTGCGCGACCAGGTGATCAGCGCCTACCAAGAGATCATGCGGATGCCGATCTGACGCGGGAGCCTAGCTCCGGCGGCTGACGGCGAACTCGGCGAGCTCCTCCAGCGCCTCGCGCCAGGGGTCGCGCGGGAAGGCGGACAGCGCCCGCTTGGCGTCCTCGGCATACCGGGCGGCCAGGTCCAGGGTGTCGGAATGACCGCCCGAGGCTGTCACCAGCTCGCGCGCGCGGCGGAAGTCGTCGTCGACCTGTTCGAGCCGGCCAACCGTGCGTTCCCAGAACGGCCGCTCGCGCGCGTCGCTGCGCTGCGCCGCCAGCAGGAGCGGCAGGGTGACCTTGCCCTCGCGGAAGTCGTCGCCGGCGTTCTTGCCGAGCGTCTCGCTCGCGCCGCCGTAGTCCAGCGCGTCGTCGGCGAGCTGGAAGGCCAGCCCCAACGCCATGCCGTAGTCGCGCAGCGCCTCGCACCGCACCTCGGTCGCGCCGGCCGCCACCGCGCCCGCCTGGGCGGCGGCGGCGAACAGCTCGGCCGTCTTGCCGCGGATGATGTCCAGGTAGGTGGCCTGGTCGAGGTCGAGGTCGTGGGCGCGGGTGAGCTGCAGCACCTCGCCCTCGGCGATCACGCGGCTGGCGCGGGCCAGGATGCCGAGCGCCTGCAGGGAGCCGGTCTCCACCATCAGCTCGAAGGCGCGCGCGAACAGGAAGTCGCCCACCAGCACGCTGGAGGCGCCGCCCCAGATCAGGTGCGCGGCCACCTTGCCTCGGCGCAGCTGCGATCCGTCCACCACGTCGTCGTGCAGGAGGGTGGCGGTGTGGATGAACTCGACGGCGGCGGCGAGCTTGCGCGCCGCGTCGCCCCGCCCGCCCGCCAGCCGCGCGGCGGCGACCGTGATCAGCGGACGCAGACGCTTGCCGCCGGCGGCGACCAGATGCTCCGCCAGCGCCGGGATCAGCGGCACCTCACTCTGAAGACGGGCGCGGATAAGGTCGTCCACACCCGCCATGTCGGCGTCGCAGAGCACGACCAGCCGGTCCGCCGAGGCGGCGCGGGGCGCCAGGAGGGCGGAGGCGGCGTCCACGCGAACTGGGCTCCCATCTGCACGCGGCGGTGGCGCGGCGGCGTCTGCGCGTTCAGATAACGCGCCGACGCCCGATCCGCCATGCCGGAAACCCTCTTGACCGACACGCCGCCCGCCGAACACGCCACCCGAGATGCGGTGCTGAGCGGCCGCGCGACCCTCTGGCAGCCGCGCGACGGCTACCGCGCCGGCATGGACGCCGCGTTGCTGGCGGCGGCCCTGTCGCTTCGTGCGGGAAGCCGGGCACTGGAGGCGGGATGCGGCGCGGGCGCGGCGCTGGTGCAGGCGGCCCTGCGCCACCCGGACGTGACGTTCTCGGGCGTAGAGCGCGACCCGGAGGCGCGCACTCTGGCCGACCGCAATTTGATGGAAAACGGGCTCGCCGCCCGCGTGTCCGTGCGTTCGGGCGACGTCGGCGACGGCTTCCGCGCCCTGGGCGAGACTCCATTCGACGCCGCCTTCGCCAACCCACCCTTCTTCGACGACCCCTCCGCCCTGCGCGCGCCCAAGCCGGGCAAGCGGGGCGCGTGGATGGCCGACGACGGGCTTGCGGCCTGGACGGGCTTCCTGCTCGACGCGGTGCGCGATGGGGGCGCGGTCACGCTGATCCACCGCGCCGACCGCCTGGCCGACATCCTGGTCGCGCTGGCGCCTCGCGCGGGCGGCGTCCGCATTCGTCCGGTGCAGCCCTTCGCCGACGCCCACGCCAAGCGCGTGCTCGTGCGGGCTGTGAGGGGCGCCCGCGCTCCGCTGGCGTTGCTGCCGTCCCTGGTCCTGCACGAACGGGACGGCGGTCGACACACGGCGCGAGCCGACGCGATCCTGCGAGGCGACGCTTCACTGCACTGGGCCTAGAGCTTATTCGGCGTAGAGCTGCAGCGCCTGCAGGCAGAGCTCCAGGCCCGCGGTCTCGGCGAACGGGTCCGGCGTGACGATCACGTAGAAGCGGCGCGCCTCCGCCCACAGCATCAGCGTCTCGGGGAACCCCATGTCCTCGACCCCCGCGCCGTCGGGATCGGTCCAGCGCCCGTCGGCACCCTCCTCCGCGCCGATCCACGCCTGCACGCGGCCCAGCACGTCGGCCTCCGCTTCGTCGGTGACGTTGGCGTAGGCGAAGACCGGCTTGCCGAGCGCGGCGGCGAACCCGACCTCGAACGCCGTCGAGGCGTCGGCGGACGGGCCGCGCCAGGGCGACAGGTTGGCGATCACCGCATCGGCCTCGCGCAGGCGGGCCAGGGTGTCGGCGTAGGCGACGCGGGCGGCGATCTCGTCGCGCTCGGCAGAAACGTCCGGTGCGACCGGGCCCGAGGGGGCGAAGCCCGCCGCCTCCACCCGAGCGCGCTTGGCCGTGAGCAGAGCGGCGGCGTCCGGCGCCTGCGCATCAGGTCCGGCCAGGTAGACGGTCTCGATCCGGCGCATGGGCGCGCACCTGCGCCGGGGCTCCCCGCCGCGTCAAGGCGCGCCGCCCGTCAGGTCTTCGGCGCGGCCTCCGTCGCTTGGTCGGGGGCGCCGATGTCGATGATCGCCTTCCAGGTGCCCTTGGCGTCCTTGCGCCAGACGGTGACGTAGCGCCCCGTGACGAGCACCTTGTCAGCCCCCTTGGGCGTGTAGCTCCAGACACCCCACACCGCGCCCATGTCGCCGCCGGCGGACGCGAACACCTCGGACGGCGCCCAGGCCAGCCGGCCGCCGTCGCCGTGGGACCGCGCGATCGCCTCGACCCCGCGCAGCGGATCGCCGCCGTCGAAGGCGCGGCCGTCGGCCGGATCGACGTACTCGCGGAACGCCGCTTCCGCGCCCGCCGAGAGCGACCGCGCGGCGAACGCCCGCTCGGCCGCCAGGAGCGAGG
>JASLDZ010000160.1 GCA_030151985.1 Caulobacteraceae bacterium
GGACGGCGTCGTCGAGGACCCGCAAGGCCGGCTGCATCCGTTCGGGGGCTGAATGGCCTGGACCCGCCGCTACGAGGAGGCCGAGCCGCAGCGGGTGAACCGCTGGCTGGCGCAGAGCGGCGTCTGCTCGAGGCGGGAGGCGGAGGACCTGATCGCGCGGGGCCTCGTCTCCATCGACGGCGCGCGGGTGGAGGACGCCGGTCGCAAGATCGCCGCCGGCCAGACGCTGGTGCTCGCCGACGCGGCGCAGAGCGAGCTGGCCCAGGCCTTCACCGCGGTGCTGCACAAGCCGGTGGGCTACGTCTCGGGCCAGCCGGAGCCCGGCCGCGTCCCCGCGGTGCGCCTCCTGACGGCCGAGGCGGCGCTGGGCGACCCGCTCCCCGCCCCGCCGCCGATCGACGCCTCTCTGCCGCCGCTCGGCCGGCTGGACATGGATTCGCGCGGGCTGCTCCTGCTGTCGAACGACGGGGTGCTGGCCAAGGCGGTGATCGGCCCGGCCTCCGACCTCGACAAGGAGTATCGCGTGAGGGTGGAGGGGCCGCTCTCCGAGGGCAGGATCGCGCGCCTGCGCCACGGCCTGCGCCTGGATGGGCGGGCGCTGAAGCCCGCGGGCGTGGAGCGCATCGGCGAGCGGCGGCTGCGGTTTGTGCTGCACGAGGGGCGCAACCGCCAGATCCGACGCATGTGCGAGCTGGTGGGCCTGACCGTGGTCGACCTCCTGCGCGTGCGCATAGGCCCGCTGGCGTTGGGCGAGCTGCCGGAAGGGCGGTGGCGCCGGCTCACGCCTGAGGAAAGGGCGGCGCTGATCGGGGCCGGGCGGACATGACCGCCGGGGATTCGACCGCAAGCCGCGGAGTTCGCGCTGCGGCGAAGGGGGCGAGGATGGCCGCCGTCCCCACCAGGCCGGAGCCCGCCGTGACCCTTCCCTTCGCCCCCGACACCGAGACCGACCCGCGCTGGTCGGCCGTGACCGCCCGCGACGCCTCGGCCGACGGGACGTTCGTCTACTCCGTCACTACGACCGGCGTGTACTGCCGCCCCTCCTGCCCCTCGCGGGCGGCCAAGCCCAACCACGTGCGCTTCCACGCCGATCCCGCGGCGGCGGAGCGCGCCGGCTTCCGCGCCTGCAAGCGCTGCAAGCCGGACGCCGCCTCGCCGGCGCAGGTGCGCGCCGCCCTGGTCGCCGACGCCTGCCGCCGCTTGGCGCAAGCCGAGGAACCCATTGCGCTCAACGCCTTGGCGGCGGAGAGCGGACTTAGCCCGCACCATTTCCACCGCCTGTTCAAGGCGGCGGTGGGGCTCACGCCCGCCGCCTACGGTCGCGCGGTGCGGGCCGAGCGCGTGCGCGGCGCGCTGGACGCCGAGGCGCCCGTCACCGCCGCGATCTACGACGCCGGCTTCAGCTCGAGCGGCCGCTTCTACGCCGCCGCGGACGCCATGCTCGGCATGACCCCCACCGCCCGCCGACGGCGGGGCGCGGGCGAGCGGATCGTGTTCGGCGTGGGCCAGAGCCGCCTCGGCGCCGTCCTGGCCGCGGAGAGCGCGCGCGGCGTCTGCGCCGTCTTCCTGGGCGACGACCCCGACGCCCTGGTCCGCGACCTGGAGGCGCGCTTCCCCAAGGCGGAGATCGAGCCCGGCGGCCCGGCCTTCGAGGCGCGGATGGCGCAGGTGGTGGGCGTGGTGCAGGGCGAGCTCCCCGCCGCCGACCTGCCGCTCGACGTGCGCGGCGCGGCGTTCCAGCAGCGGGTCTGGCGGGCGCTGCGGGAAATCCCGGCGGGCGAGACCGCGACCTATGCGCAGGTCGCCGAGCGGATCGGCTCGCCCGGGGCGGTGCGGGCGGTGGGGACCGCGTGCGGCGCCAATCCCGTGGCGGTCGCCATCCCCTGCCACCGGGTGGTGCGCCGCGACGGCGGCCTCTCGGGCTATCGCTGGGGCGTCGAGCGCAAGCGCGTGCTGCTGGAGCGGGAGGGCGCGCTCAGCGCAGCCCCAGCCAGCGCCTGAGGCGGCCGGCGGCGGCGGCCGAGGGCGCCTGCGCGGAGGCGGCCGGTCCCGCCTCGGCCTGCGCGTCGAGCGCGTCGGCCTTGTCCCGCCATTCCTGCGCCTGGTGCAGCAGGCGCGTCCTGTCCCGCTCGTAGGAGACGAGACGGGCGAGCCGCTCGGCCTCCTCGGCGCGGGCGCGGCAATGGGCGGCGGTGGGCATGGGGGCAGCCTGACACGCAAGCATGAAGTCCGGCTGAACAGCGCCGGCGTGCCGACCTAAAGCGCGAAAGCCGGCTTGGGTCCGAAGCCCGGCATGATCTCCGGCGCCGCGTCGAAAATGTCGCGCCGCGCCAGGCCGCCGTCGTCGGCCTGCACGTACAGCCGCGCGCGGCCGCCGGGTCCCGACCGCTCCACCACGCCCAGGCGGCCGCCGGCGGCCAGCGCGTCGGTCCAGGCCTTCGGCGCGCGCTCGACCCCGCCCTCGCAGATCATGACGTCGAACGGCCCGAGCGGCGCGATCCGGTCCAGCTCGCCCTCCTCCACGACGATCCCCGCCTCGGCGAGCGTGACGGAGACCGCCGCGGCCGCGGGACCGGGCGGCTGCAGGGCGGTCACCTGGCAGCCCACCCGCGCCAGCAGCAGGGCGGCGTAGGGCGCGGCGATCGCCAGCGCCCGCTCGCCGGGCCGGGGCGCGATCGCCTGCAGGAGCTTGGCGACGGTGCGCGGCTCGGCGAGCCGCCAGCCGGGCGCGTACTCGACCGAGACCTCGGCGTAGGCCAGCGCGGTCCGGGGTCCGCAGAGCCGCTCGCGCGGGACCTCGCGCATCGCGTCCTGCACCGCGAGGTCCGTCACGTCGTTGGTGCGGACCTGGTTCTCGACCATGTTGGTCCGGGCGACCGCGAAGTCCTGAGCCATGGGGTCCCCGCGCGGAGGGATGGAGGCCTGGCCGGGAATCGAACCCGGGTGCAAGGATTTGCAGTCCTCTGCGTCACCACTCCGCCACCAGGCCGGTCCGCGGAAGGCGTGGCTAGCAGACGGCTTTTTGCGCCGCAAGGACGGCCTCGCCGCGCCGGGACGCGGGGCGGCGGCCGGTGACCCGATCTTTACGCCGACGCCTCAGGGTGGCCGCATGCGTCTTCCCTCCGCGCGACGCGTCCGATGAGCCTGAAGCCCTGGGGCGGCCTGGGCGCGGGCCGCCCCGCCGCGCCCGCGCTGGCCGAAGCCGCTGCGTCGCGGCAGGCGCAGGCCTCGGCCGTCGCCCACGCCGCCTTCCAGCGCGACCCCGAGACGGGGCTGCCGAACCGCCAGGCGCTGGAGGCGGCCGTCCTTCGGAGGGCCGCGGGCGACGACCCGCGCTCCCTGTTCGTCGCCGCCTTCGGGGTGGACGGATTCGAGCGGATGCGTGCGGCGCTGGGCTATGGGCTCGTCGCCGACCTGATGCGGGCGTTGGCCGAGCGGCTGAAGGCGCTGGAGCCGGCGGCCGAGGTGGCGCGGGTCTCCGCCGACGCGCTGAGCCTGGCCTTCCAGGCGGCCGACCTGAACGAGGCCTGCGCCCGCGCCGAGGCCGCCCGCCGGTCGCTCCAGACCGTGCAGACCGTGGGCGAGCACCTGATCGACGTGCGCCTGACGGTCGGGCTGGGTGCGGGCCGCTCGCCCGCGGCCCTGGTGCGCGAGGCCGACCTGGCGCTCGACGCGGCCCGGTCGCAGGGCCGGCGCGCGCTCGTGTTCGACCCCGCCGCCCACGCCGCCGCGGTGCAGGCGCTGTCGCTGATGCCCGAGCTGCGCCGCGCCATCGCCTCGAACCGGCTGGCGGTCGCCCACCAGCCCAAGCTCGATCTCAGGACGCGCGAGATCTGCGGCGTCGAGACGCTGGTGCGCTGGCGCCACCCCGACCTCGGCTGGGTGTCGCCGGACGCCTTCATCCCGCTCGCCGAGGAGACGGGCGACATCCGCGCGCTCACCGACTGGGTGCTGGAGCGGGCGCTGGCCGAGCAGGCCGCGCTGGCGGCGGCGGGCCGGCCGCTAAGCTTCGCCGTGAACCTGTCCGGCCGGCTGCTGTGCGACGCCGAGGCGATCGCCCACCTCGTCACCCGGGTGCGGGAGGCGAGCGGCCCCATCACGCTGGAGGTGACCGAGACGGCGGTGATCGCCGACCCGGAGGTCGCCATCGCCAACCTGAACCGTCTGCGCGCGGCGGGCGTGGCGCTCTCCATCGACGACTACGGCGCGGGGCTGTCGTCGCTCGCCTACCTGCGGCGGCTGCCGGCGCAGGAGCTGAAGCTCGACCGCAGCCTGCTGGGCGACCTCGCGGGCGGAGGGCGCGACGTCCTGGTGATCCGCTCCACCATCGACCTGGCGCACGCGCTGGGGATGAAGGTGGTGGCGGAGGGGATCGAGGACCGCGCCGTGCTGGCGGTGCTGGCGGGCATGGGCTGCGACCAGGCGCAAGGCTTCGCCATCGCCCGCCCCCTGCCCTTCGCCGAGCTGAAGCGGTTCCTGGGAGTCGGCGCGCCGGAGCGGGAGACCACGCTCAGGGCCACCGCCTGAGGTCGCCTAGGGTCGGTCCGGCGCCAGTCGCAGGATCGCGCCGTTCTTGTCGTCCGCCACCCAGACCGCCCCGTCCGGCGCTACCGCCACCCCCGCCGGCGCGCCGCGCGGCCGAACGCCGGCCAGAGGCCCCCATCCGGGCGTGAGCACGAGGGGATCGGGCCTTGGCCGCCCCTGCGCGTCCACGGCGAAGGCGACCACCCGCGAGCCCGTCGCCCGGTAGCCGTGCCAGGCCATCAGCAGGCGCCCCCGCAGCGCCGGCAGCGTCGTTCCGCGGTACCAGGCCATGGCCAGCGGCGCGGCGTGCGGCGGCAGGAGCAGCCACGGCTTCTCTTGCTCCGTGCGGCAATCGACCGGCGGCTTGGCGGCGAAGGCGTCGGCGGTGCGGTCGACGCCGTAGCAGTAAGGCCAGCCGTAGAAGCCGCCCTGCCGGATCAGGTTGACCTCCTCGGGCGGGCGGTCGGCTTGCGGGTAGTCGATCGAGTTCTCCGCCTGGATCACCTCGCCCGCGGGCGTCAGCGCCAGCGCCAGCGAGTTGCGCAGGCCCGTGGCCACGGTGGTGAAGGCCGGATCCCACCGCCCCTCGCCCCGGTAGGCGAAGCGACGCAGCGAGGCGGCGGGG
>JASLDZ010000281.1 GCA_030151985.1 Caulobacteraceae bacterium
GTCGGCCTGGCGGGCGATGCGGCCGGTCTCGAGGGTCAGCGTGCGGCCGCCCCACTCGATGGTCTTGCGCTTGATGTCGAACATTGGGTGTTTGTCTTTCGTGTTCCGCGGGCCGGATTGCCGCGCGGCGGACAGGACGGGCGTCTTCAGGACGGGTCCGGGCTTCCTCTCCAGAGGCCGCGCGACGCCCATGCGGCGCGCGGGTCGGCGTGAGGATCGCAGGTGACCCTCGTGGTTCACCCCGCCGCTCCGTCACCCCCGGACTTGATCCGGGGGCCGAGCGTTCGGAGCCTCGCGGTCTGACGACCGCGTCAGCGGTCGCGGCGTCCCCCGCTCGATCCCCGGGTCAAGCCCGGGGAGGACGGAAGGGGGAGGGCGCGAGCGTTACTTACCGGCGGATGCCCAGCGTGCCGATGATGGCGGTGTAGCGGGCTTCGTCGGTCTTCTTCAGGTGGTCCAGAAGGCTCCGCCGTGTCGAGACCATCTTGAGCAGGCCGCGGCGGGAGTGGTTGTCCTTCTTGTGGGTCTTGAAGTGCTCGGTCAGGTTGGTGATCCGTTCGGTGAGGATCGCGACCTGGACTTCGGCTGAGCCGGTGTCGGCTTCCGAGCGGGCGTGGGTGGTGATCAGTTCGTGCTTGCGATCGGGCGTGATCGACATCGGCGTGTCCTTTCTGGGGACCTAGAGGTTGAAGACGCGGACGGGTTCGACCCGGCCGGCCCGCAGCTCTCCCAAGGCCACCAGGCGATCACCCCTCATGGCGGAAACGATCCGCGACGCATCTAAGCGTTCGCGTAGCGCTTCGACCTGGCGAGGGAGGAGCACGATGGATCGCCCTTGGGCGAGCCGGAAGGCGTCCTCGTCGGTGACGGCCAGCGCCGGGATGTCGTCCAGCGCGGTCTCGACCGGGAGTAGGGCCTTCGAGGCGAGCGCCTCATACTCCAGATCGCCCAGCGACGCCAGCGGCAGGGCGTCGGCCTCCGTGAAGCGGCCCACGCGCGTGCGGCGCAGCGCCGACACGTGGCCGACCGTGCCGAGCGCCAACGCCAAGTCTCGGGCCAGGGAGCGGACGTAGGTGCCCTTGCCGCAGTCGATCTCAATCACGGCGTGGTCGGGATCGGGCGCCTCGACCAGGCGGGCCGCGGTGATGGTCACGCGGCGCGACGGCATCTCCACCTCCTGCCCCGCCCGCGCCAGCTCATAGGCGCGCTCGCCGTTGACGCGCACGGCGGAGAAGGCGGGGGGGACTTGGCTGATCTCGCCGGTGAACCGCTCGGCGAGCATGGCCGCGACGTCGGCGGGTTCGGGGCGCACGTCCGAGCGCGCGACCACCTCGCCCTCCGCGTCGCAGGAGGCGGTGGCCTCGCCCCAGCGGACGGTGAAGCGGTAGCTCTTGTCCGCGTCCATGGCGAAGGGAACGGTCTTGGTCGCCTCCCCCAGCGCGATCGGGAGCACGCCCGTGGCCAGCGGATCGAGCGTGCCCGCGTGCCCCGCCTTCTGCGCGTCGAACAGCCGGCGCACGCGGGTGACGGCGTCGGTGGAGCCCAGGCCGTGGGGCTTGTCGAGGCAGACCCAGCCGTGGACGGGGGAGCCGCGCTTGCGGCGGGCCATCTACTCCCCCCCTCCGTCGCTCGCTGCGCTCGCGCCACCTCCCCCGCGCGCGGGGGAGGTCTGATCGGTTGTAGCCGTGTCCCCCCAGGGCTCCCCCGCTCGCGGGGGAGCTGGCGACGGCGGGCGAGAGCCCGGCGGCGTCTGAGGGGGGGAGGTTTCCAAATCCCGCGCCACCTCCGGCCGGGCGAACAGCGCGTCCATGTGCGCCGCCTCGTCGAAGCTGTGGTCGTGGATGAAGTGCAGGTCGGGGGTGAACTTGAGCTCGATGTGCCGACCGAGGCGGCCGCGGAGGAACTTGGACGCGCGGTTCATCGCTTCCACCACCTCCGCCGCATGCGCGCCGCCGAGCGGCTCGATGAACACCGTGGCGTGACGCAGGTCGGGGCTCATGCGCGCCTCGGTGACGGTGACCGACACGCCGGCCATGGCCGGGTCGGCGATCTCCTCCTCGCGCAGCACCTCGGCCAGCGCGTGGCGCACGAGCTCGCCCGCGCGGAGCTGGCGCTGGCTGAGCGGGGCGCCCGCCTTGTCCTTGGCGTGCGGCTTGCGGCTGCGGGAGGGGCGGCCGCCGAAGTTTCCCTTCTCGAATCCGCCCTTGGACGGTCCTGCGGATCGGGAGGAACGAGGGGTCTTCATGGGGTGCGCCTCAATGGCGCGGCGGCGGGTCGGACGCCGGTCGCGCGGGGAGCGGGCGGGGATAGACGCGCCGGACCCGCGCGTCCAGCGGAGCTTCGCATACGCGGGCGATGCGCTAGAACGGGCTTCGATGCGCACCCTCATCCTCCTGCGGCACGGCGAGGCCGAGGCCCGCGCGGCGTCGGGCCGGGACCGCGACCGGGCGCTGACCGCGGCCGGGCGGGCGGACGCGGCGCTCTCCGGGCGGGCGATGGCGGCGTCGGGCTTCACGCCGGACGCGGTGCTCGTCTCCCCCGCCGTGCGCACGCGCCAGACGTGGGAGGCGGCGCGCGCCGCCTTCGCCGACCCGCCGCCTGAGACCTCCTGCCCCGTCCTCTACGACGCGCCGCCGACGGCGCTCGTGCAGGCGGCGGACGACGAGCGCGCCGACACGGTGCTGCTGGTCGCGCACAACCCCGGTCTGCCCGCGCTGGCGGACCTTCTGACCGACGATCCGCGTTTGGGAGAGGGGTTTCCGCCCGCCGCCTTCGCGGTCCTGCGCCTCGACGCGCCGGGTGCGCCCTGGCGGCTGGTGGAGCTGCACCGCCCGCCCCGGTTCGCGGAGGCCGACGAATGAGGTTCGGGGAATGAGCCGCGTCTACAAGATCGTCTCCCACAAGGACTGGGAGGCGGCCCAGGCCAAGGGCGTGTTCGAGGGCGCGGAGATCGACCTGCGCGACGGCTACATCCATCTCTCCACCGCCGAACAGGCGCCCGAGACGCTGCGGCTGCACTTCCACGGCCGCGACGACCTGATGATCCTGCAACTGGAGTCCGAAGAGTTGGGCGACGCGCTGAAGTGGGAGGAGGCGCGGGGCGGCCAGCTTTTCCCCCACTTCTACGGCCCGCTGGAGGTGGCCAAGGTGCGCAAGTGCGAGCTCCTGCCGCTGGACGGCGAGGGCGTCCCCGCCCCGGCCGCGCCCCTCTCGGCGTGAGCGCCCTGCACGGCCTCGCCACCGCCGCCCTGCGCCGGCTCGACCCGGAGACCGCGCACGAGCTGACGCTGCGGGCGCTGGAGGCGGGGCTCGGCCCTCGCGACGGGGGCGGCGACGATCCGGTGCTGGCGGTGGAGCTGGCGGGCCTGCGCCTGCCCAACCCGGTCGGCCTTGCGGCGGGCTTCGACAAGGACGCGCGCGTGTTCGGCCCCATGCTACGCGCCGGGTTCGGCTTCGTAGAGTGCGGCAGCGTCACGCCTCGTCCGCAGGCGGGCAATCCCAAGCCCCGCCTGTTCCGGCTGCCGGACGACAGGGCGGTGATCAACCGCATGGGCTTCAACAACGGCGGCCTGGACAGCTTCGCCGCGCGACTAGAGCGGCGTGGCGCGGGCGTGGTGGGCGCGAACCTCGGCGCCAACAAGGATTCCCCCGACCGCACCGGCGACTATGTGGCGGGCTTCTCCCGGGTGGCGGAGCTGGCGGACTACGTGACCGTCAACGTCTCCTCCCCTAACACGCCAGGCCTGCGCGCCCTGCAGTCGGCGCAGGCGCTGGACGAATTGGGCGAGCGGCTGGCTGCGGCGCGGGCGGCGGCCTCGGCCAAGCCGCCGGTGTTCCTGAAGGTCGCGCCCGACCTTGACGAGGCGGAGATCGAGGCGATCACCTCCCGCGCCGCCGCCTGGCGCTTCGACGCGCTCATCGTATCCAACACCACGGTCGACCGGCCGGACGGCTTGCGCGGGCGCCACGTCGCGGAGGCCGGCGGCCTCTCGGGCGCCCCGCTGTTCGCCCGTTCGACGTGGGTGCTCGGCCTCTTCGCTCAGGCGCTGCGGGGGACGGGCGTCGCGCTGGTCGGCGCCGGCGGCGTCGCGAGCGGGGCGGACGCCTATGCCAAGATCCGCGCCGGCGCGCGCGCGGTGCAGCTCTACACGGCGCTGGTCTACGGCGGCCCGGGCCTCGTGGGGGAGATCAAGCGCGACCTCGCGACCCGGCTGAAGGCCGACGGATTCAGGAGCGTGGCTGAGGCGGTGGGGACGGGCGGCTGACCTCCGCTAGGGTTCGCGTCCGTTCGCCGCTATATCGCCCGCCATGTCCCGCCCGTTCCTGAAGATGAACGGCCTCGGCAACGACTTCGTCGTGGTGGAGGCGCGCTCCGCCCCGTTCGCGCCGACGGCGGACGAGGTGCGGGCGCTGGCGTCGCGCGACGCGGCGACGGGCGGCTGCGACCAGCTGATCGCCATCGAACCCTCCGCATCGGGCGACGCCTTCATGCGCATCTGGAACGCCGACGGCGAGGAGGTCGCCGCCTGCGGGAACGCCGCGCGGTGCGTCGGCTGGCTCCTGATGCAGGCGACCGGGCGCGGGGAGGCGCGGTTCGAGACGCTCGCCGGCCCGCTCCACGCGCTCGCGGCGGGCGATCGGCGCGTCACCGTCGACATGGGGCCGCCGGGGCTCGACTGGCGCGACATCCCGCTCGCCGAGGAGATGGACACCAAGAACATCGAGCTCGCCGTCGGGCCCCCGACCGCGCCGATCCTGCACACGCCGGGCTGTGTCAGCATCGGCAACCCGCACGTGGTCTTCTTCACCTCGCGGCTGGACGACGCCACCGTCGCCGGGGTCGGGCCGATGATCGAGCGCCACCCGCTGTTCCCCGAAGGCGTCAACGTCGGCTTCTGCGAGGTGCGAGACTCCGGTCGCTTGCGCCTGCGGGTGTGGGAGCGTGGGGCGGGGCTGACCAAGGCCTGCGGCACCGGCGCCTGCGCCGCCCTCGTCGCCGCCCATCGCCGCGGTCTGTGCGGCCGCGAGGCGGAGGTGGAGCTGGACGGCGGTGCGCTCCACATCGGCTGGCGCGAGGGCGACGGCCACGTGCTGATGACGGGCGACGTGGCCGTCGAGTACACCGGGATGCTGCCATGACGCCATCGCATCCGATCGTCGCCGCGGGCGGCGTGGCCATCGTGACCGGAGCCGCAAGCGGGTTGGGTCGGGCCGCCGCGGCGGCCTGGGCGAAGCTCGGGCTCGATCTATGGATGGTCGACACGAACGACGTCGCGTTGAAGGCCGCGGCTGACGCCCTCCGCACCGCCCATCCGAACGTCGGCGACATCGCTTCTCAGGTTGTGGACGTGGGCGACGCCGACGCGATGAACCGCTTGGCTGATACGGTGTACGAGCATCACGACCGTGTGGCGGTGCTGATGAACAACGCGGGCGTGGGCTCGGGTGGTTTGGCGCTGGAGCGGCCGGACGACTGGCGACGCGTGCTGGGCGTCAACCTGTTCGGGGTGCTGAACGGGGTGCAGGCGTTCGGGACGCGCATGATGGCGCAGGACGGCCCGTCGGCTATCGTCAACACTGGCTCAAAGCAGGGGATCACGACGCCGCCCGGCGACACCGCCTACAACGTCTCCAAGGCGGGGGTGAAGGTGCTGACCGAAGAGCTGGCGCACACGCTCCGCGAAACGCCGGGCTGCGAGGTCTCGGCCCACCTGTTCGTGCCCGGCTTCGTCTGGACCGGCCTAACCTCCCGAGGTCGCGGCGGCGACAAGCCCCCCGGCGCATGGACCGCCGAGCAGACCATCGAGCACCTGCTCGCGCGGATGGCGGAGGGCGACTTCTACATCCTGTGCCCCGACGGCGAGACGACCCCCGAGGTGGACAGGAAGCGCGTCGCCTGGGCGGCGCAGGACATTGTCCAGAACCGGCCGCCCCTCTCCCGCTGGCACAAGGACTGGAAGGACCGCTTCGCCGCCTACATGGCCGAAGGCGGATGAACGCGCTTTCCCCGAGGCCGAATGACGACGTGGAGGTCGTCACCTTCGGCTGCCGACTGAACGCCCACGAGAGCGGGCAGGCGAAGGCGCGGGCGCAGGCGGACGGGCTGTCCGACGCGGTGATCTTCAACACCTGCGCGGTGACGGGAGAGGCGGTGCGGCAGGCGCGGCAGGCGATCCGCCGCGCGCGCGCGCGCCGGCCCGGCGCGACGATCGTGGTCACCGGCTGCGCGGCGCAGATCGATCCGGCCGCCTTCGCCGCCATGCCCGAAGTCGACGCGGTGCTCGGCAACGGGCTGAAGTCCGCGCCCGGCGCCTACGCCCGTGCGGCGCTCGCGCAGCGTGTGCGGGTGGACGCCTTCGGACGCGGCCGCGACCCCGCCCTGCCCGTCACCCCGCCGGTGGACCAGCGCGCGCGGGTGGAGGTGGAAGTGCAGAACGGCTGCGACCATGCCTGCACCTTCTGCATCATCCCCGTCGGCCGCGGCCCGTCCCGCTCCGTACCCGCGGGCGAGGTGGTGGCGGAGGTCCAGCGGCTGGCGCGCGCCGGCGTGGCGGAGGTGGTGCTGACCGGGGTGGACGTCACCAGCTGGGGCGCGGACATGCCGGGCGCGCCCACCTTCGGCCAGCTGGTGGCGCGCGTCCTGAGGCTCACGCCCGAGCTTCGGCGCCTGCGGCTTTCCTCCGTCGACGCGGCCGAGATGGACGCCGACCTCCTGCGCGCCTTCGCCGAGGAGGAGCGGCTGATGCCGCACCTGCACCTCAGCCTGCAACACGGCGACGACCTGATCCTGAAGCGGATGAAGCGCCGCCACGGTCGCCGCCACGCGCTGGCCCTGGTCGAGGCCGTCCGCCGGGTGCGACCGGAGGTCGCCTTCGGAGCCGACCTCATCGCGGGGTTTCCCACCGAAAGCGAAGCGGCGTTCGCAGCCACCCTCTCGCTGGTGGAGGAGGCGGGGTTGGCCTACGTCCACGCCTTCCCGTTCAGTCCGCGACCGGGCACGCCCGCCGCGCTGATGCCGCAGCTCGACCGTGCGGTGGTGAAGGCGCGGGCGGAGCGGCTGCGAGCGGCGGGACGCGCCGCGCTCGAGCGGCGGCTGTCGGGACAGGTGGGGCGCATCGTCTCCGGGCTTGTCGAGAAGCCTGGGTTCGCACGGGCGGAGGACTTCGCCGAGGTGACCTTCGCGGGAGACGCCCGGCCGGGCGAGATCGTGCGCCTCCACATCGCCGGGCACGACGGCGCGCGGTTGAGCGCGGCTCATCCCGCGAGGACGGCCTGAGCTGCGCTAGGCGCTCAGCTTCCTCAGCACCTCGTCGAGCTGCTCCAGGGTGCGGTAGGCGACGCGCACCTCGCCGCCTTCGCCCCGGACGTCGATCTCCACCTTCAGGCCGAGGAGCAGGCTGAGGTCGTGCTCGATGGCGGCGATGTCGGCGTCCTTGGCGTCGGGCCGAGGGGCGGGGGCGCGGGGCGGCGCGACGCGCGGCGGCGGCGCGGGGCGATCGTTGGCCGTACGCGCCATCGCTTCGGCTTGGCGGACGGAGAGCCCCTTGGCGACGATGGTCTCGGCCAGGCGGCCGGGGTCGGGAGCCGCGGCGATCGCCCGGGCATGGCCGCTCGAGAGGCGACCGGCGGTGACGTGCTCCAGCACGCCACCCGGAAGCTCCAGCAACCTCAGCGCGTTGGCCACATGGCTGCGGCTCTTGCCGACCACCTGCGCGACCTCCGCCTGGGTGCGGCCGAAGCGGTCCATCAGCGCCTTGTAGCCGGCCGCCTCCTCGATCGGGTTGAGGTCGGCGCGCTGCACGTTCTCGACGATGCCGATCTCCAGCACGTCCGAGTCGCTGAGCTCACGCACCAGGATGGGCACGGTGTGGAGGCCGGCCCGTTGCGCCGCGCGCCAGCGGCGCTCGCCCGCCACGATCTGCCACTCGCCCGGCGCGCCCGGCGCGGGCCGCACCAGGATCGGCTGCAGCACGCCCTTGTCGCGGATGGAGGAGGCCAGCTCCTCGATCTCGGCGTCGTCGAAGCTGCGGCGCGGCTGGTCGGGGTTGCGGCGCAGGAGCTCGACCGGCGCTTCCCGGTCGGGCGAGCCGCCTCGGCGCGGCGCGTCCGACGCCGACAGGTCCGTCATCGGGTCGGCGTCGCCCAGGAGGGCCGCCAGTCCCCGGCCCAGTCCCCGCCGCGATGCGTCCGCCATCTGCGCCCCGTCCGTTGCTTTCAAGCCGGCTCGCGCCGCAGTTCGGCGCGGCGACGCCGCTCGCGCCCGATCAGCTCGGACGCCAGCTTCATATAGGCCTGGCTGCCGGAGCAGCGGATGTCGTAGATCAGCGCCGGCTTGCCGAAGCTCGGCGCCTCGGACACCCGCACGTTCCGCGGGATCACCGTCTCGTACACCTTGTCGCCGAAGTGGGAGCGCACATCGGCGGCCACCTGGTCGGACAGGCTGTTGCGCCGGTCGTACATGGTGAGCACGAGCCCTTGCAGCTCGAGCCTGGGGTTCAGGCTGCCGCGCACCAGCTCGATCGTGCGCATCAGCTGCGACAAGCCCTCCAGCGCGAAGAACTCGCACTGGAGCGGCGCCAGCACCGCGTCCGCCGCCGTCATCGCGTTCACCGTCAGCACGTTCAGCGAGGGCGGGCAGTCGATCAGCACGTAGCTGTAGGCGCGACCCGACGCGCCCAGACCCGCGATGGCGTCACGCAGGCGGTAGCTGCGCCGCGAGACCTGCCCCAGCTCCAGCTCCGCACCGGAAAGGTCGGGATCGGAGGGCGCGAGGTCCAGCCGCGGCACGGCCGTCGGCACGATCGCCGAGGCCAGGGGCTCCTGCCCCACCACCACGTCGTAGATGGTGGTCTTGCGGTCGGCGCGGGGCACGCCCAGCCCGGTGGAGGCGTTGCCCTGGGCGTCGATGTCGATCAGCAGCACCGTCTCGCCGACCGCGGCGAGCGCCGTGGCGAGATTGATGGCGGTCGTGGTCTTGCCGACGCCGCCCTTCTGGTTGGCGATGGCCAGCACGCGCGGCGGAGGGGGCGCGCCCGGATCAGGCACGCGCCGACCTCCCCTTCCTGAGCCCTGTCACCTCGACGATCCGCGCCTCGGGATCGGTGCGGCTGGGGTGCAGGACGGCGGAGAAGCTCCAGGCCTCGCGCGCGGCGGCGACCTCGGCGGCGGCGCCACGACCTTTCAGGAACAGCCCTCGCGCGCCGCTCGCCAGCAGCGGACGGGCGAAGCCGAGCAGCTTGTCCAAAGGCGCCACGGCGCGGGCGGTCACGACCTCGACCACCGGCAGGGGCTTCAGCGCCTCGGCCCGCGCGTTGTGGACGGTGGCGGGCAGCGAGAGCGCGGCCACCGCCTCGCGCAGGAAGGTGCAGCGCTTGGCGAGGCTCTCCACCAGGTGCACCTGCGCGCCCGGCCGCCCCTTGAGCAGGATGGCCAGCACCACGCCCGGCAGCCCCGCGCCCGTGCCGATGTCGGCGAAGGCCCGCGCACCGGGTGCGAGCGCCAGGAGCTGGGCGCTGTCGGCCACGTGCCTCGTCCAGAACTCCGCCATGGCCGAAGGGCCTACAAGGTTCAGGCGGGCGTTCCACGTGGACAGGAGGTCGCGGTAGGCGCGGAGGTCCTCGATTGCGGTTGGCGGAAGGTCCAGGCCGAGCGCGAGGACAGCGGAAGGACCGTCCTCAAACCCTTCTTTCCGCTCATCCCCGCGCATTCGGGGACCCAGACTTTCTGCCGGTAACGGCGATCTGAACCCCTCCAAGCAAGCCTGGGTCCCCGCATGCGCGGGGATGAGCGGGAGCACGGAGGTTCACGCCGCCTTCCGCTTCGCATGCGCCAGGAGCGCCGTCAGCGCGCCCGGAGTGACCCCCTCGATCCGCCCCGCCTGGCCCAGCGTCGCGGGCCGGATCGCGGTCAGCTTGGCGCGGACCTCCGCCGACAGCCCGCCGACCCGGCCATAGTCGAGATCGGCCGGCAGCGTCAGGTCCTCGTCTCGGCGGAAGGCGGCGACGTCGGCGGCCTGCCGGTCCATGTAGCCGGCGTAGAGGGCGTCGATCTCGACCTGCTCGCGCGCCTCGGCGTCCCACGTGGCGATCTCGGGCCAGATGGCGGCCAACCGCGGGAGGTCGACGCCGGGACAGGCGAGGAGGCCGAAGACGTCGCGCCGCTGGCCGTCCGCCTTCACGTCCAAGCCCTCTCGGCGGGCCTCGGCGGGCGTCAGGGTCAGGGCGCGGGCGCGCGCGCGAGTCGCCTGAAGCGCCGCCGCCTTCGCGGCGAACGCCGCGACGCGCTCGCCGCGCACAACGCCCCAGGCCTCTCCCATCGGCGTCAGCCGCTGGTCGGCGTTGTCGGACCGGAGCGACAGCCTGAACTCCGCCCGGCTGGTGAACATGCGATAGGGCTCGGTGACGCCGCGCGTCACGAGGTCGTCCGTCATGACGCCGATGTAGGCCTGGTCCCGCGCCAGCACGGCGCCCCCGAGCCCCGCCGCGGAGCGCGCGGCGTTGAGCCCCGCCATCAGACCCTGGGCGGCGGCCTCCTCATAGCCGGTGGTGCCGTTGATCTGGCCTGCGAGGAAGAGGCCCGGCAACCGCTTCAGCTCATAGGTGGAGTGGAGCTCCCGCGGGTCGACGAAGTCGTACTCGATGGCGTAGCCGTAGCGGAGCACCTCCACCGCCTCCAGCCCGGCCATGGTGCGCAGGAAGGCGAGCTGGGTCGCCGGCTCGACCGAGGTGGAGACGCCGTTCGGATAGACGGAGGAATCGTCCAGCCCCTCGGGCTCCAGGAACACCTGGTGGGCGGCCTTGTCGGCGAAACGCACGACCTTGTCCTCTATGGACGGGCAGTAGCGCGGCCCCACGCCAGTCGCGCGACCGCCGTAGACGGCGGACTCGCTCAGCTTCTCCGCGATGATCCGGTGGGTGTCGGCGTTCGTCCAGGTGACGCCGCAGGCGATCTGCGGCGTCGTGATCTCGCCCGTAAGGAAGGAGAACGGCTGCGGCCGTTCGTCAGCCGGCTGCATCTCCAGTCGCTCCCAAGCGATGGTGCGGCCGTCCAGCCGGGCGGGCGTGCCTGTCTTCAGCCGGCCCATGGCCAGGCCCGATGCGTAGAGGCGGTCGGCCAAGCCGATCGAGGGCGAGTCCCCTATCCGCCCCGCGGGGATCCGCTCGGCGCCCCGGTGGATCACGCCTTTGAGGAAGGTGCCCGTGGTGAGCACCACCGCGCGGGCGTCGAAGGTCCGCCCATCGCCGGTGACGATCCCCTCGACGCGCCCGTCGCGGAGCGTGAGGTCCTCCACCGCGCCTTCCACCACGGTCAGCCCTCCGACGCCGGAGACGGCGGACTGCATGGCCTCCCGGTAGAGGCGACGGTCCATCTGCGCGCGAGGCCCGCGGACCGCCGGGCCTTTCGAGCGGTTCAGCAGGCGGAACTGGATCCCGGCCGCGTCGGCCGTCTTTCCCATCAAACCGCCCAGCGCGTCGATCTCCCGAACGAGGTGGCCCTTGCCGAGCCCCCCAATCGCGGGGTTGCACGACATCTCCCCGATCGTCTCGCGCCTGTGCGTGACGAGGAGCGTCGCGGCCCCCGCGCGCGCCGCCGCCGCCGCCTCGACACCGGCATGGCCGCCCCCCACGACGATCACCTCCCAGGAGCGCCCGGCCATACCCGCAAGTCCTTCCCGATTACCCGTCAGCGATGTTTCACGTGGAACACTACTTCCCGATGCAGAAAGCGGCGAACACCTCCCCCAGCACCGCCTCGGCGTCGATCCGCCCCGTCAGCCGCTCGAGCTCGCGAGCCGCGAGCCGCACGTCCTCCGCTAGGAGCTCCACGGAAGGGGACGCGGCATACACCGCCCTGTCGAGGTGCGCCACCGCCGCGAGCAGGCAGGCACGATGCCGCTCCCGTGTGACGATGGGGGGTTCCGTTCCCGACAGCATGGATGCCGCCCAGTCTTCAAGCCATCCGCGCAGGGCATCGAGGCCGCCGGGCGCGATGGTCGATGTCGCGATCGTGTTCCACGTGAAACATTCTTGAAGGGCCGAGGCATGGCGCCCAAGGTCGGATTTCGACGCCACCACGACGTCCCTCTCCTGGAACCAGGCCGGGGGCTGGCTGTCGGCTTGCGAGCCGTCATAAACCCACAGCCGCAAGTCGGCGGATCGAGCCCAGGCCTCGGCGCGGCGCACCCCTTCGGCCTCGATGGCGTCGTCGGTGTCGCGCAGCCCGGCCGTGTCGGCCAGGAGCGCCGGCGCGCCTCCCAGTTCCAGCCGCACCTCCACCACGTCGCGCGTGGTCCCCGGGATCGGCGTCACGATCGCGGCGTCGCGGCCCGCCAGGGCGTTCAGGAGGCTCGACTTGCCCGCGTTTGGCGCCCCCACCAGCGCGATGCGGAGGCCCTCGCGCACGCGGTCGCCCCGGCGATCGGCGGCGGCGCGGGCGAGGTCGTCGCGCAGCGCGACGAGGAGCGGCCGGGCGCGCGCGGCGACGTCCTCCGGCAGATCCTCATCCGGGAAGTCCACGGCGGCTTCGAGGTGTGCGAGGGCGCCCAGCAGCCGGTTGCGCCAGCCGAGCGCCGCCTCGGCCGCGGCGCCCTGCAGCTGC
>JASLDZ010000282.1 GCA_030151985.1 Caulobacteraceae bacterium
GCCAAGGGTCCGAACGACCTGATCCGCAAGGGCGCGCAGATGTGCGAGAGCGCCGCCGACGTGCTGGACGTGCTGCGCGAGGGCGGCCGGCTGGCCGAGCCGCAGGGCGACCTGTTCGACCCGCCCCCTCCTCCGCCGCCCGACCTCGACGAGCGGGAGGCGAAGGCGCTGCGCGACCGCGTCGCGGCGCTGCTCTCGCCCACGCCGACGCCGCGCGACGAGCTGGTCCGCGCCCTGGGCGCGCCGCCTCCCGCCGTCTTCGCCGCCCTGGTGGAGCTGGAGATCGCGGGCCGCGCGGAGCTCCTGCCCGGGGGACTCGTGTGCGGGACTTGAGCGGAGGCGCGCCGCCTCAGCCCTGCCCGCCGTTGCGGCGGCGCTCGCCCGCCGCGCCCGCCTGGATCGTGGCGATCGCGAGCGACGCCGCCAGCGCCGACTCGCCGACCGACGCCGAAAGCTGCGCCAGCTCCAGAAGCATGTCCTCGACATAGCGCAGGAGCCCGACCGGATCGGGTCGCCCGTCGACGGCGGGGGCTGCGGACGAGTCGTCGGCCATGCAAGTTCCTACTGTTGGATGCGACGTAGCATTTATCGTCTCCCGGTTGCAAACGGACACGTCATGCGGCGCGCGTTGACAGAGGCCGGGGCCCGCCCCCACTTTCCGCGCCGCTCGCGCCTCCCCCTCCGCCTTCCCGAGAAACGCCCGCCCGCATGAACGTCGTCGTCGTCGAGAGCCCGGCCAAGGCCAAGACCATCAACAAGTACCTGGGCTCCGACTACACCGTGCTGGCGAGCTACGGCCACGTGCGCGACCTGCCGGCCAAGGACGGTAGCGTGCGGCCGGACGACGACTTCGCCATGGACTGGGAGGTCGACGCCAAAGCCTCCAAGCGCCTCTCCGACATCGCCGCCGCCGCCAAAGGCGCGCAGCGCGTGATCCTGGCCACCGACCCTGACCGCGAGGGCGAGGCGATCAGCTGGCACGTGCTGGAGGTGCTCCGGAAGAAGCGCGCCATCGGCAAGGACGCGACGGTGCAGCGCGTGACCTTCAACGCCATCACCAAGTCCGCCGTCACCGCCGCCATGGCCGCGCCCCGCGACATCGACATGGAGCTGGTGGACGCCTACCTGGCCCGCCGCGCGCTGGACTACCTCGTCGGCTTCACCCTCTCGCCTGTCCTGTGGCGCAAGCTCCCGGGCGCCCGCTCGGCAGGGCGGGTGCAGTCGGTGGCGCTGCGGCTGGTGGTCGAGCGCGAGCAGGAGATCGAGGCGTTCCGCGCGCGTGAATACTGGACGGTGGAGGCCGACGTCGCCGCCGGCTCCGACCCGTTCCTGGCGCGGCTGGTCACCCACGAGGGGAAGAAGCTCGGCAAGTTCGACCTCGGGACAGAGGCCGTCGCGCAGGCCGCGAAGGCCGCGGTGCAGGCCGGCGCCTTCACCGTCACCGCCGTCGAGACCAAGCCCGCCCGCCGCTCGCCGCCGCCGCCCTTCACCACCTCGACCCTGCAGCAGGAGGCGGCGCGCAAGCTCGGCTTCAACGCCCAGCGCACCATGCAGGCGGCGCAGAAGCTCTACGAGGGCGTCGACGAGAACGGCGGCCTGATCACCTACATGCGGACCGACGGCGTGGCTTCGGCCCCCGAGGCGATCACGGAAGCACGCAACGTCATCGGCAAGCGGTTCGGGAGCGAATACGTCCCGGCCGAGCCCCGCTACTACAAGGCCAAGGCCAAGAACGCCCAGGAGGCGCACGAGGCGATCCGCCCGACCTCGCTGGCCCGCGACCCGCGCAGCCTGCACCTGGAGGGCGACCTCGCCCGGCTCTACGAGCTGATCTGGCGGCGCATGGCGGCCAGCCAGATGGAGGCCGCGCGCCTGGACCGCACGACCGTCGACCTGACCACGGTCGACGGGAAGACCGGGCTACGCGCCACGGGCCAGGTCGTGTTGTTCGACGGCTACCTCGCCGTCTACGAGGAGGGGCGCGACGACACGCCCAAGGCGGGCGACGAGGACCAGGACGACAGCCGCCGCCTGCCCGTCATCAAGCAGGGCGCCGCCGCGAAGGTCGCCGAAGCCCGGGCCGACCAGCACTTCACCGAGCCGCCGCCCCGCTACTCAGAGGCCAGCCTCGTCAAGAAGATGGAGGAGCTGGGGATCGGCCGCCCCTCGACCTACGCCTCGATCCTGACCGTGCTGCGCGACCGCAGCTACGTGCGGATGGACAAGAACCGCTTCGTGCCGGAGGACAAGGGCCGCCTCCTGATCGCCTTCCTGGCGCAGTTCTTCGCCCGCTACGTGCAGTACGACTTCACCGCCGACCTGGAACAGCGGCTGGACGAGGTCTCGGACGGCAAGCTCGAATACAAGGTGCTGCTGGCCGACTTCTGGCGCGACTTCCACGCCGCCATCGAGGGCATGGGCGACAAGGGCGTGCGCGAGGTGATCGACGCGCTGGACGCCGCGCTGGAGCCCGCGCTGTTCCCGCCGCGCGAGGATGGCAAGGACCCCCGCGCCTGCCCGACCTGCGTCGCCGAGCACCGCGACGGCGGGCGGCTGGGCCTGCGCATCAGCCGCAACGGCGCCTTCATCGGCTGCTCCAACTACCCCGAGTGCCGCTACACCCGCCCCTTCGCCACGGGCGAGGTCGCGGAGGGGGGCGAGGCGGCGTCCGGCGACCGCGAGCTGGGAACCGACCCCAGGACCGGC
>JASLDZ010000334.1 GCA_030151985.1 Caulobacteraceae bacterium
CTCGCCGCCGAGGTCGAGTCACGTTCGCAGCAGATCGCGGCGATCTCGCGCAACGGCTCTCGCCTGGTGAACTGACGGTCGCGCCGGCCCGCGGCGAGGCGCGGCGGAACTCCCGCCCAAGCTTCGCCTTATCTCGCCGGCTCGCGGGAGGACGGATGGTGCGGACGATCACTCCCGGACAGCGGCAGGCCGTGCTGAGGCGGCTGCGGCTGACCAAGATGGCGCGCTCGGCCCACGCCTATGTCCGCGGCGCGACGGTTGACTTCTACCGCTGGCGGGCCGAGCTCGACCCGCCCGTGCCGCAGGGGCCGCCGATCTGGATCTGCGGGGACTGCCACCTGGGCAACCTCGGTCCGCTCGCCGACGCGGAGGGCCGCGTGGACGTGCAGATCCGCGACCTCGACCAGACGGTGATCGGCAACCCGGCGCACGACCTGGTGCGGCTCGGCCTGTCGCTGGCCACCGCCGCCCGTGGCTCCGACCTGCCCGGCGTCACCACCGCGCGCATGCTGGAGGAGATGACCGCCGGCTATGACCTCGCCCTGCGCGATCCCGAGGCCGACGACGAGGCGCCCGAGCCCGACGTGGTCAAGGCCGTGCGTCGCGAGGCGCTGGGCCGCCGCTGGCGACACCTCGCCAAGGAGCGGATCGCCGACGTGGAGCCCAAGATCCCCATCGGCTCCAAGTTCTGGGCGCTGGAGGAGCGCGAGCGGGAGGCGATCGACGCGCTCTTCGGTCTTGAGCCCGTGCAGGACCTCGTGCGGCTGACCAATCCCGACAGCGAGGACCGCAAGGTCTCGGTCGCCGACGCCGCCTACTGGCGCAAGGGCTGCAGCTCGCTCGGCAAGCTGCGCTACGCGGTGCTCGCCCGCATCAAGGGCGACGGCTACGCCCTGATGGACCTGAAGGAGGCGCCCGACCCGCCCGCCGCGCCCGCCGCGCCCAACGCCGTCATGCCGGGCCACGCGGGCTTGCGGATGGTCGCGGGCGCGCGCGCCCTGTCGCCGAACCTCGGCGAGCGGATGGCGGCCGCCGACCTCCTGGGCCGCCCCGTGGTCATCCGCGAGCTCGCCCCGCAGGACCTGAAGCTGGAGGTGGAGCAGTTCACCCGCGACGAGGCGACGGCGGCCGCCCGCTACCTCGCCTATGTGGTCGGCCGCGCCCACGCCCGCCAGCTCGACGCCGCCGGGCGCCGGGACTGGCGGCGCGCGCTGGAGGCGGCGCACGCCCACGACCTGGACGCGCCGGGCTGGCTCTGGACCAGCGTGGTGGCGCTCGCGGCGCGGCACGAGGCCGGCTACCTCGAGCACTGCCGCCGCTACGCCCTGGGCGCCGCCCGCGACGGCGAGGACGGTTCCTAGCCGCCGCACTCCTGCTAGCGTCGGCCCGGCATTGGCGGGGGGCTGCGACATGGCGGACGGGGGCGGGACGGACGGGGGCGCGGCGGAGGGGCTGACCTACGACGAGGTGGCCTATCCCAGCCTCTCGCACAGCATCGTGCACCCGGAGGTGATGGCGGTGCTCGCCCGCGCCTACGCCCTGCCCGCCGCCGACCTGACCGGATGCCGGGTGCTGGAGCTGGGTTGCGGCGACGGCACCCACCTGATCCCCCTGGCCGAGGCTTTCCCAGGCTCGAGCTTCGTCGGCGTGGACCTGGCGCCGCGCACCGTCGCGCGGGGGAACGCCGACATCGCCGCGCTCGGCCTGTGCAACATCCGGCTCGAGGTGGCCGACCTCCTGGACTGGCGCCCCGAGCCCGGCGGCTTCGACTACGTCATCGCCCATGGCCTCTACGCCTGGACCCCGCCCGAGGTGCGCGAGGCGACCATGGCGATCATCGGCCAGGCGTTGGGCGAAGGCGGCCTCGCCATACTCAGCTACAACGTCGCGCCCGGCTGCAACCTGCGCCTGATGGTGCGGGAGCTGGTGGAGTACGAGGTGCGCGGCGTCGACCGCCCCGCCGAGCGGACGGAGCGCGCCTACGCCGCGCTGAAGGCCGCGCTGGACGACGTGAACCCCGTCCATCCCGCCAGCATCGCGCTGGACGCGGAGATGCGCCGCTGGGCGGACCTCGCCCCCGAGTCGCTGCTGCACGACATCCTGGCGCCCTGCTACGCCCCCGCCCGCCTGCCAGACGTCGTGGCCCACGCCGCCCGCCACGGGCTCGCCTATCTGGGCGACGCCGACCGCGGCCACATCCGGCGCGAGGCCTTCCCGAACGAGCTCGACCTGCGGCTGAAGGCGCTCTCCAACGGCGACCTGGTGGAGGCCGAGCACCGTCAGGACCTGCGCGCCGCTCGCGCCTTCCGCCACACCCTGCTGCGCAAGGGGCCGCCGGACTTCCCCCGCGCCCTGTCGCTGGACGCCATAGCGGGGATGCACGTCAGCCTGTCGCGCTCGCTGGGAGAGGGCGCCGACCTCGGCTTCGAGGAGGAGGGCGACTGGGCGATGACCTTCGGCACGTCCGAAGGCTTCGAGGGCCGGGTGAGCGGCGCGCCCGCCAAGCGGTTGATCCACCAGCTGGCCGAGGTGTTCCCCGCCTCCCTGCCCGTGCGGGAGCTGACGGCGACGGGCGCCCGGATCGACGTGCTGGCCCTGCTCTACGCCTCGGGCGCGGTGAAGCTGTGGACGCAGCCGCTGCGGGTGGCCGTCACTCTCCCGAGCCGTCCCGCCGCCACCGCCTTCGCCCGCCGGCAGGCCGCGCTCGGCCGCAAGGTGACGCGGCTCGACCATGAGATGATCGCCATCGACCCCATGGGCGCGCAGCTGCTGGGCCAGCTGAACGGACGCTCCACCTTGCCGGAGATCGCCGCGCGGCTGGGGGCGCAGGTCGGCGTCGCCCCGCCCGTGGTGCTGGGAGCCCTGCCGGAGAACCTGGCGGCGCTCGGCAAACGCGCGCTGCTGCTCGCGTCGTGACGGACAAGGGAGGGTGACTGGAGCGGGCGAGGCGATTCGAACGCCCGACCCCAACCTTGGCAAGGTTGTGCTCTACCCCTGAGCTACGCCGCGCGACCAAGAGCGGGCGTAGCTC
>JASLDZ010000345.1 GCA_030151985.1 Caulobacteraceae bacterium
CGGCGCAGTCTCGGGCCACATCAGCGGCGGCGGCTACACCGACTTCCACGACTTCGAGCAGTTCGTGATCACGGGCGGGACAGGCGACGACTCGATCAACCTCGCCGCGTACGACTACGGCTCTCCCGCCTCGGCGTTCGACGCGGCGTCGATCGACGGCGGAGCGGGGAACGACACCATCGGCGGGGTCGGCGCCGGCGACACGCTGGAGGGCGGGACGGGCGACGACACCGCCGTGTTCGCCTTCGCCTCCTCGGCCGCCTCGATCAGCTATGCGGGGGGCGCGATCATCGTCACCGGGCCGCAAGGCGCGGCCACCCTGCACGACGTCGAGCACGTCAGCTTCACCGACCAGACGTTCGACGTCGGCGCGGACGGCAAGGTCGTGACGACCCCCGGCGAGGTGTTCAATGGAACCAGCGGCCCGGACAGCTTCGTCGGCGGCGCGGGCGACGACACTTTCAGCCTACTGCAGGGCGACGACACCGCCACGGGAGGTCCGGGCAGCGACGTGCTGATCGGCGGCCTCGGGGTGGACACGGCCATCTACACCGGTTTCGCGCACGACTACGCCCTGCACGTGAGCGACGGGACGGGCTCCGTCGCGGGCGGCCCGGAGGGCGGGACCGACTCCCTCTTCGATGTCGAGAACCTCCACTTCCTCGACGGGACGCTGACCTTCGACACGGGCTCCGCCGCGGCCCAGATCGTGCGGCTGTACGACAGCTTCCTGGGCCGCGCGCCGGACGCGGCGGGGTTCGACAGCTACCTGAACTACGTGGCGCAGGGGCACAGCTTCCAGGACATGGCGAACAACGCCGCCGCCTCGCCCGAGTTCTCCAGCGCCACCGCGGGCCTCACCGACGACCAGTACATCACCTACGTCTACGAGCACTCGCTGCACCGCGAGCCCGACGCCTACGGCCTGCAGCAGTACGAAGAGGCGCTCCACGACGGCACGCTGACGCGCACCTCCATGATCGTGCAGGCCGCCGAGAGCCCCGAGCACGTGGCGCTGACCGCCTCGATCGTGGCTCAGGGGCTGTGGATCCCCGACGCGCACGTCGAGGGGCTGGAGCTGCTCTACGACGCCGCCGTGCAGCGACAGCCCGACCCCACCGGCATCGCCGGCTACTCCGCCGAGCTCGCCTCCGGCACGACCTTCCGGCAGATCGCCAACCAGATGGCCGCCTCGGCCGAGTTCCAGGCCGCCCACGCCGGGCAGAGCGACGCCCAGTACGTCGATAGCCTCTACGTCGCCGAGGTGGGGCGGCACGCCGACCCCACGGGCCTGGCCGCCTACACCGCCGAGCTCGCCAACGGCCACACCCGCGGCGACATCCTCTACGAGACCGCCATGAGCCAGGAGCACCAGTCCCACGTGCTCGCCTTCTACGACCCGCTGCTCATCGGGGGGTGAGCGCCTCCTCGCGGCCTGCTCCGAGCCCAACCCCCTTCCCCCCTTCTCCCGCTGATGTAAGCTCGACGGCGACAAACGGGGGTTCGTCATCATGAGCGTTCTACAACAGCCGGGGGCGTCCGCGCCGGGGATCGTCGCGCGCGCCCAGAACATCATCCTTCGGCCGAAGCCGGAGTGGGAGGTCATCGACGGGGAGGCGACGGGGGTCGGCGCCCTGTTCACGGGCTACGCGGTCCCGCTGGCCGCCATTCCGGCGGTGTGCCAGGCGATCGGGGCGATCGTCTTCGGCTACAGCTTCCTGGGCGTCACGGTGCGGCCCTCGCCGGTGTCGGTGATCGGGCACGCGGTGGTGACCTACGCCCTGACGCTGGTCGGGGTCTATGTGCTGAGCCTGATCGTCAACGCGCTGGCGCCGAGCTTCGACGGGACCAAGGACCAGCGCCAAGCCGTCAAGGTGGTGGTCTATTCGTCCACCGCCTCGTGGCTGGCGGGCGTGTTCATGCTGTTCCCGCCGCTGGGGATCCTGAGCCTCGTGGGGCTCTACGGCCTCTACCTGATGTACCTGGGCCTGCCGCGGCTGATGAAGGCGCCGGCCGAGAAGGCCATGGGCTACCTGGCGGTCACCATCGTCTGCACCATCGTCGTCTACCTGGTGATCGGCGTGATCGCGGCGGCCGCCTTCGGGCTGGGCGGGGCAGGCGCGATGCGGTCGGCGGCGCTGACGGGCGGCGGCGGCACGGTCTCGGGCACGATCAACGTGCCGGGCGCGGGCTCGGTCGACCTCGGCAAGCTGCAGGCGGCGAGCGCGGCGATGCAGGCGTCGGCCCAGCAGGCGCAGGCCAACGCCGCCGCGGCCGCGAGCGGCGCGGCGACGGCGGCGGCCGTTCCGGGGGCGGTGACGCCGGTCTCCACCGACGTGCTGCGGGCGCTGATCCCGGCGGCGGTGGCGGGCTATCCGCGCACGGAGATCTCCAGCGGCTCGGGCGGGGTCGCGGGGCTGAACGCGGCCTCGGCCACGGCGAAATACGCCAAGGGCGACGCCGCCATCGACCTCACCGTCTCCGACATGGGCTCCATGGCGGGGCTGGGGGCGCTCGCGGGCGCGTTCAACGTCCAGTCCGACAAGCAGACGGCGCACGGCTACGAGAAGGTGGGCCGGGTGGACGGGCGCATGACCACCGAGGAGTGGGACGACGCCGCCAAGACCGGCAAGTACTCCGTCCTGGTCTCCGACCGCTACATGGTGGAGGCGGAAGGGCGGGGCGCGGCGATGGCCGACCTGAAGGGCGCGGTCGCCGCCGCGGCCGCCGGCGCGGGAAGCCTGCCGAAGGCCCGGTAACCCGGCGCGGCGGCGCGGGATCGAGGCGGGCAGGCGGTCGGGGAGTCTTCGGTGGCCTCAGGCGTGGCGCGGCGGGTGCGGGGGCTGGCGGGCGGCGCGGCGGCCGTGCTGCTGCTCGGGCTCGCCGCAACGGACGGCCGGGCCGCCGGAACGGGCGGGCGCGTCGCCCTCGTCGTCGGCGTCGCGGGGTACAAGACCTTCCCGCTGCGCAATTCGGCGAACGACGCCGCGCTGGTGGCCGACGCGCTCAAGAAGCAGGGCTTCCAGGTCCGGCTCGTCGACGACCCGACGCGGGCGCAGTTCACCGCCGCCGTGGCCGCCTTCGCCAAGAGCGCGCGCACGGCGGACGCGGCGGTGCTCTACTTCTCCGGCCACGGCATGGAGGCCTCCGGCGTCAACTACGTGCTCCCGCAGGACGCGGTGTTCGCCGCCGACGCGCTGATGGCCACGACGCTCCCCGCCTCCAGGCTGCGCGAGGGGGTGGCGAGCGCGCAGGCCGTGCGGCTCGTCATCCTGGACGCCTGCCGCAACAACCCGCTGGGCGGCGCCGGCGGCGGACTGGCGCGGGAGTCCGCAGGCTCCAGCTCCGAGGTGGTCACCATCATGGCCGCCGCTCCCGGCGAGGTGGCGAGCGACGGCGACGCGGTGGGGAACGGCCCCTTCGCCGTCGCGCTCGCCTCCGCCCTGTCGCGCCCCGGCATGACGGTCGGAGAGCTGCCCCGCTACGTCCAGACCGAGGTGCAGCGGCTGACCGGGCAGAAGCAGACGCCCGACCTGCAGGGCATATGGCGCGAGGTGAACTGGTCGTTCAGCCCCGCGCCCGCCGGCGGCGGCTCGGCCGACGACCGGCGCAAGGCGGAG
>JASLDZ010000368.1 GCA_030151985.1 Caulobacteraceae bacterium
CGCCTGCGCGTGGCGGCGCATGGAGGCGAGGGTGTGGACGATCTTCTGCTTGTGGTGCTTCACGTAGGTGAGCTCGCTCGCGACCTCCGCCATCAGGACGACGTCGCACTCGGGGTCGAGGTCGCGGAGCGAGGACAGGCGGTCCGGCGCCGAGAGCTGGTCGCCCAGCACCAGCCGCAAGGCGCCCCGCACGCCATGATCCTTCCTGCGAGCGCCCCCTTGCATTCCAGCCGTTCAACGCGACGGCCGCGGCTTGGCTTCCCTTGCCACCGCCGAACGCATCCGCCACCAAGGCGGCGATGCACGCCCACGTCGCCCTTCCCTCCGTCGTCGAGGCCATCGGCAACACGCCGCTGATCCGCCTGCGCCGGGCCAGCGAGGCTACCGGCTGCGAGATCCTGGGCAAGGCGGAGTTCATGAACCCGGGCGCCTCGGTGAAGGACCGCGCCGCGCTGGGCATCGTCCGCGACGCCGAGACGCGCGGGGCGCTGCGGCCGGGCGGGCTGATCGTGGAGGGCTCGGCGGGGAATACGGGCATCGGCCTGGCGATGGTGGGCCGCGCCCTCGGCTATCGCACGCTGGTCGTCATCCCGCGCAACCAAGCGGACGAGAAGAAGCAGGCGATCCGGCTGGCGGGCGCCGAGCTGGTGGAGGTCGATCCCGCGCCCTACGCCGATCCTGGCAACTACCAGCACGTCTCCCGCCGCTTGGCCGAGGAGCGGGCCGTCTCGGAGCCGAACGGCGCGATCTGGGCCAACCAGTTCGACAACACCGCCAACCGCGAGGCGCATCGCCTCACCACTGCGCCGGAAATCCTATCGCAGACAGGCGGTAAGCTCGACGCCTTCATCTGCGCTGTCGGCACCGGAGGCACCCTCGCCGGCGTGGCGGCGGGCCTGCGGGAGGTCAAGCCGGACGTGGTGATCGGGCTCGCCGATCCTCCCGGCTCGGCCATGCTGGGCGCCTTCACGACCGGCGACATGGCGGTCGCCGGCGATTCGATCACCGAGGGCATCGGGCAGGGCCGGATCACGGCGAACCTGGAAGGGCTGAAGGTCGACCACGCCTTCCGCATCCCCGACGCCGAGGCGCTGGGCGCGGTGTTCGACCTTGTGGAGCACGAGGGCCTCTGCGTCGGCGGCTCGGCCGGCGTGAACGTGGCGGGCGCGGTGCGGCTGGCCCGCGCGCTGGGGCCGGGGCGCACGATCGTGACCATCCTGTGCGACGCCGGCCAGCGCTACGCCTCCAAACTCTTCAATCCCGCCTTCCTGACGCCTCGCGGCTTGCCGACGCCGCCCTGGCTGTAGAGGTTGCCGTCATGGACCCGAACGCCGACCCCCTCGTCTCCACCGCCTGGCTGGCCGAGCGGCTGGGCGCGCCGGACGTCCGGCCGGTGGACGCCACCTGGCTGATGCCGGGACCGGACGGGCGACCGCCCCGGAACGCGCGAGCCGACTTCGAAGCCGCGCACGTGCCCGGCGCGGTGTTCTTCGACATCGACGAGATCGCCGACACCGCCTCGCCCCTCCCCCACATGCTGCCGAGCGCCGCCAAGTTCGCGAGCCGGGTCAAGGCCCTGGGGCTGGGGGACGGTTCGCGCATCGTGGTCTACGACCAGTCGGGGCTGCTCAGCGCGGCCCGGGTGTGGTGGACCTTCCGGGTCATGGGCCACGAGGACGTGGTGGTGCTCGACGGCGGGCTGCCCAAGTGGATCGCCGAAGGTCGGCCGACGGAGGACCGCCCCACGCCGCTGCGCGAGCGCCACTTCACCGCGCGCATCGACAACGGCCTGGTGCGCGACCTCGCGGGCGTGCGTCGCGCGTTGGAGGGCGGGCGCGAGCAGGTAGTGGACGCCCGGCCGGCGGCCCGCTTCAGGGGCGAGGCCCCGGAGCCCCGCGCCGGTCTGACGGGCGGCCACATGCCGGGCGCGCGCAACGTCCCCTCCTCCACCCTCTTCGCGCCGGACGGGACGATGCTGCCGAAGGAGGCGCTGGCCGCGCTGTTCGCCGACGCGGGCGTGGACGTGGCGCGGCCGGTGGTGACGAGCTGCGGCTCGGGGATCACCGCCTGCCTGCTGGCCCTGGCGCTCGCGCGGCTCGGGCGCTGGCGCACCGCGATCTACGACGGCTCCTGGGCCGAGTGGGGCGCGGCCGAGGGCGTGCCGGTGGCGTCGGGCGCGGCCTGATGTCCGGCGGCCCCGCCGACCCCCGCTGGCGCGAGGCCACGCGCCTGGTCCGCGCCTCGGGCGGGCCGGAGGTGGCGGGGGCGGCGGCCCCGGTCGCGGTGAACCCTCCGATCCAGCGCGGCTCCACCGTCATCATCCCGCGCGCCGAGCAGCTGCACAGCCAGGACATCTGCACCTACGGCTTGGGGCGGGGCCTGGCCACGCACGAGGCGCTAGCTTCGGCCCTGGCGGAGCTGGAGCACGCCGCGGACGTCAGCCTCTACCCCTCGGGGCTCGCGGCGGTGACGGGGCCGCTGCTGGCGCTGCTGAAGGCGGGGGACGAGGTCCTGATGGCGGACGCCGTCTACGGCCCCACGCGCCGCTTCGCGGGCGGCGTGCTGAAGCGGTTCGGGGTGACGACGCGCTACTTCGCGCCGCGCGCCACGGCTGACGAGATCCTGACCCAGGCCGGCCCCGCCACGCGGCTGGTATTCCTGGAGAGCCCCGGTTCGCTCACCTTCGAGATCGCCGACACGGCCGCCATCGCCGCCGCCTGCCGCGCGCGCGGCATCCTGACGGTGATGGATAACACCTGGGCGGCCGGGGTGCTGTTCAAGCCGCTGGACCACGGCGTGGACGTCTCGATTCAGGCGCTGACCAAGTACGTCGGAGGCCACGCAGACCTGTTCATGGGGTCGGCCGCCGCGCGCGATCCCGCGCTCGTGCGCGCCCTGGCCGACGGGGTGACCGACCTGGGCTGGGGCGTCTCGGCCGACGACGCCTACGCCATGCTGCGCGGCCTGCGCACCCTCTCCACCCGCCTGCGCCGGCACGAAGCGAGCGCGCTCCAGGTCGCCCGCTGGCTCGCCGGCCGTCCGGAGGTGGCTGAGGTGCTGCACCCGGCGCTGGAGACCTCGCCGGACCATGCCCTTTGGAAGCGCGACTTCACCGGCTCCAACGGCCTGTTCGGCGTGGTGCTGAAGCCTGCGCCGGTGGAGCGGGCGCGCGCCATGCTGGACGCGCTGCGGCTGTTCGGGCTGGGCTTCTCGTGGGGCGGCTACGAGAGCCTGGCGGTGCTCTACGACCGCCACGTCGCGCGCAGCGCCCAGCCGCTGACGCTCGCCGGCCCCCTGCTGCGCCTGCATGTCGGCCTGGAGGACCCGGCCGACCTGATCGACGACCTGGAGCGCGGGTTCGCCGCGCTCGCCCGCTGACCGGAGCGCCGCCTTGACCCCCAAGCTCTACGGCCACCCCTTCTCCTCCTACACCTGGAAGGCGCTGATCGGCCTGCGCGAGGCGGGTGCGGACTTCACCTTCCTGGAGCTCTCGCCGGAGCGCCCGGAGGTCGGCGAGGCGCTCGCCCGCCTGCACCCGCTCGGCCGCTTTCCCGTGCTGGAGACGGACGAAGGGACGCTGTGGGAATCCAGCGTCATCGTCGAATGGGCGCGGCAGCACGCCGCCCGCCCCTGCGGCCTGATCCCCGCCGACCCCGCGACGGCGCTGCGCGTGCGCGAGCGCGACCGCATCTTCGACAACTACGTCATGACGCCGGTGCAGACGATCGTCTCTGACCACATGCGGCCGGAGGCGGAGCGCGATCCGACCGGCGTCGCCCGGGCGCAGGAGATCCTGGAGCGCATCTACGCCTGGCTCGACCGGGAGCTGGAAGGGCGCGGCTGGGCGGTGGGCGGGGACTTCACCCTGGCCGACTGCGCGGCGGCGCCCTCGCTGTTCTACGCCGACTGGCTGCGGCCGGTCGCGCCGCACGCCCACCTGGCCGCCTACCTGCGCCGCCTGCGCGAGCGGCCCACGGTGCGCGAAGTCGTGGACGCCGCCCGGCCCTACCGCGCCTACTTCCCGCCCGGCGTGCCGGCGCACGCGGACTGATCGGCGGTGGCGCGCCCTGCAGGACTCGAACCTGCAACCGCTCGCTTAGAAGGCGAGTGCTCTATCCGGTTGAGCTAAGGGCGCCCTTGCGCCGCAGCCTAGCGCCCGCGGGGGCTCAGTGCGACCAGGGCTGCTTGCGGGTGAAGGCGAAGTTGTCGGCGTAGGCCTTGATGATGACCTTGCGCTCATGCGCGGGCTGCAGGCGGAAGGGGATGCCGTGGCGCTGGGCGTAGGCGACCGCCTCGTCCGAGGTCTCGAAGGAGAGCCGCACCTGGCCGTCCATGTCGGTGGAGCTGGTCCAGCCCATCAGCGGCTCGGGCGTGCGGGCGCTGGCGGGCTCGAACTCCAGCACCCAGTCGCGGGTCCGGGCGCGGCCGGACTGCATGGAGGATTTCGTCGGCTTGTAGATGCGCGCGAGCATGGACGTCCCTGTCGGCCGGCGAGGTGGTCGGGGCGGCAAGATTCGAACTTGCGACCCTCTGCTCCCAAAGCAGATGCGCTACCAGGCTGCGCTACGCCCCGACGGACAGGCGCGGTCTTGCCGCAAGCGCCGGTCCGCCGCAAGCGGATCACCGCTTGGGAGGCGTCAGCTTGATCTCGTAGAGGCGCGGCCAGTACTTGCCCGTGACGAACAGGCGGTCGTGGGCGGCGTCGTAGGCGATGCCGTTCAGCACGTCCGGTCCGCCGGGCGCCCCCTCGCCGTGCGGCTGCCCGAGCAGGCCCGAAAGGTCGATCCAGCCGGTGACGTGGCCGGTCCTCGGGTCGATGCGCGCGATGCGGTCGGTCATCCAGATGTTGGCCAGGAGCTCGCCCTTCACCCACTCCAGCTCGTTCAGCATGGGGACGGGGCGGCCATCGTCGGTGACGGGGATGCGGGCGGTCTCGCGCAGGGTGGCGGGGTCGAGCACCCGCAATTCCGGGGTGCCGTCGCTCATGTAGAGGCGCGCGCCGTCGGTCGTCAGCGCCCAGCCCTCGCCGGGGTAACGGAACTCACCTTTCGGCGCGAAGGTCTTGAGATCGTAGATGAAGCCGACGCCCGAGCGCCAGGTGAGCTGGACGATGCGGTCGCCGACGGGGGCGATGCCCTCGCCGAAGTAGCGCGGGTCGAGCGCTCGGCTCTGCAGCACCCGCCCCGTGGCCAGGCGCACGCGCCGGATGTTGGAATGGCCCTCGTAGCCGGTGCTCTCGTAGAGGTCGCCGTCGCGGTAGAACAGGCCCTCGGTGAAGGCTTCGGCGTCGTGCGGATAGGCGTGCACCACCCGGTAGCCGAACACCGGCGCGCGCGAGGCGGCGAAGTCGGGCGTCGTTGGGGCCTGTGCGGCGGCGGGCGCGGCGAGGGCGAGCGCCAGGGCGGCGGCGAGGAAGCGGAGCATCACGGGGAGAGACTAGAGGATCAAGGCCGAAAGCGGGCCTGCGCCCCGGCTCAATCGGCTTCGATCGCGGCGACGACCAGCCCCTTGGGCCCCTCGGCGAAGCGAACGGTGATCTCGTCGCCCGGCTGGATGTCGTCCAGCCCCGAGCGGCGCAGCGTCTCGATGTGGACGAAGATGTCGGCGTCGCCGCCCGGCCGGGTCACGAAGCCGTAGCCCTTGGTGCGGTTGAACCATTTCACGCTGACGCGTTCGGGCGGGCCGGAGGGCGGCAGGCGCCGGGCGTAGCGGGCGCCGTCCAGCGGCTCGCGCCCCGCGCCGTCCCGGTGCTCGCCGTCATGGCGGGCGCCGTAGCCGTCGGCGCGCTCGCGCCGGAAGCCGTCGCGCAGGGGCCGCGGCGAGGGCTGGGTGGCGGACGATTCGTCCATGTCGTGGATGGCGGCGACCTGCCAGCCCTTGGGACGGCGCACCGCATCGCAGACCACGATCGCGCCCTCGAGCGCGGTCTCTCGGCCCGACTCGCGCAGGCAGGTGACGTGCAGCAGGACGTCCCGCAGGTCGGTGGAGCCCGGATCGTCGGGCACGACGAAGCCGTACCCTTTGCCCGGATCGAACCATTTCACACGCCCGGTGATGCGGACCGGCGCGGCCGCGTCGACATCACCGAATTCCAGCCCCGACATGACGCCCTGCGCCCACGCGCACGAGGCGTGGGCTCTCCCCCGCGCTCATAATGCTTCAGCGCTGCAAGAAATCAAGCATCCGCCCACGAGCGGCGCGGCGTCGGCGCCCCGGGGTTTCCTTGGGGCGGCGCGGACGGATGGCAGTCCCTAGGGGAATCGAACCCCTCTCTTCAGAATGAAAATCTGATGTCCTAACCGATAGACGAAGGGACCGCGCCGTCGGAGGCGTGCGTATAGCAACGGCCCGACCCGCGATGCAAGCGGCCCCGCGAGGGTGACGCTATGCGATGCGGCGAGGGTCGGCCACGTCCTCGATCTCGAGTTCGACGGCCTCGCGGCCCTGCCAGTCGTCGGGCTTGAGGCGGCCGGCGACGTGCACCAGCCCGTCGCGGGCCAGGAGCCGGCGGCCGAGGTCGGTCTCCTCCGCCCGCCAGGCGACGGCGCGCAGCCGGCCGGACCCGTCGGCGGCCTGCAGCTCCGCCCGCACATGGCCTCCGCGCACCGGGCGGGCGGAGGCGATCCGGGCGGAGGCGACGGCGAAGGTGGGCTCCGGGTTGCCGGGGCCGTAGGGCTGCAGCGCCTGGAAGGCCGACCACAGGGCCCGGTCGGCGCCGGCGGGGGAGACCAGCGCATCCACGTCCAGCGCGTCCTCGGCCGACGCGATCGCCTGCTCCGCGGCGAGGCGGTCCTCGAGGAAGGCGCGCAGCTCGCCGATGCGCTCGGCGCGGACGGTCAGGCCCGCCGCCATGGCGTGGCCGCCGCCCGCCATCAGCACGCCCGCCTCGTGCGCGGCCTGGACCGCGCGCCCGAGGTTCACGCCCGGCTGGGACCGTCCCGAGCCCTTGCCGATCCCCATGGCGGGGTCGACGCCGATCACGACCACCGGCTTCCTGAACCGCTCGCGCAGCCGCCCCGCCACGATCCCGACCACGCCCGGATGCCACGCCTCGCCGGCGACGACGATCACCGCGGCGGCAAGGTCGTGCTCGGCCTCGATCCGCCTAGCGGCTTCGGCCTGCGCCTCGGCCTCAACCGCCTTGCGCTCGGTGTTGAGCGCGTCGAGCTCCTCCGCCAGCGCCTTCGCCTCGGCGGGGTCGTCGGTGGCGAGGAGGCGGGCGCCCAGGTCGGAGCGGCCGATGCGGCCGCCCGCGTTGATGCGCGGTCCCAGCAGGAACCCCGCGTGGAAGGTCGAGGCCGCGCCCGAGGCGCCCGCCGTCGCCGCCAGTGCGGCGAGGCCGGGGTTCTCCCAGGCGGACATCACCCTCAGCCCCTGCGCGGCGATGGCGCGGTTGAAGCCGGTCAGCCGGGTCACGTCGCAGATGGCGCCCAGCGCCGCGAGGTCGAGCCAGCGCCGCAGGTCCGGCTCCGCGCCGGCGGAGACCAGGCCGCGCCGCCGCGCCTCGCGGTTCAGCGCCGCCAGGAGCACCAGCACCACGCCGGCCGCCGCCAGGTGCCCCTGCCCCGACGTGCACCCGGGCCGGTTCGGGTTGACCAGGGCAGCCGCGCGGGGCGCCTCGCCCGGACGCATCAGGTGGTGGTCGACGACGACGACCGGCAGGCCGAGGTCGGCGGCGGCCTCCAGCGCGTCGTGCGCGGCCGCGCCGCAGTCGACGGTGATCACGAGATCCGCCCCCTCGGCCTTCAGGCGGCGGAAGGCGGCCGGGCTCGGGCCGTAGCCCTCCGTCATGCGATCCGGGACGGTGACGGCCAGCTCCGCGCCCATGGCCCGGAACCAGCGCACCAGGAGCGCCGCGCTCGTCGCCCCGTCCACGTCGTAGTCGGCGAACACCACGCAGCGGCGCCCGGCCGCCACCGCGTCCACGATCAGGCGCGCCGCCTCGTCCATGTCGAGGAAGCACGAGGGGTCGGGGAACAGCGCCTTCAGCGTGGGGCGCAGGAAGGTCTCGGCCTCCGCCTCGGTGACGCCGCGCGCGGCCAGCGCCCGGGCGAGCGGCGCGACCAGCCCCAGGCGCAACGCGTGCGACCGGGCCAGCGCGGGATCGGCGGGCCGCTCCCGCCAGGCCCGCCCGGTGAGCGAGCGCGAGACGTCGAGGAAGGCGAGTGGTCCTGAGCCGTCGGCCATCCGGCGACCCTAGAGCAGCGGACGATTCGGCGCGCCTGAGTCGCGTCGCCGCAGCGGGAGCCGGGTCAGCCCCCGCCGACGAACTGCACGATCTCGATCCGGTCGCCTTCGCTCAGCGCGGTGGCGGCGTAGAGCGAGCGCGGCACGATCTCCAGGTTGCGCTCCACCGCCACCTTGCGCGCGTCCAGCCCCAGCTCGGCCACGAGCGCGGCCACGTCGCGCGCTCCTACGCCCGCCTTCGCCTCGCCGTTGATCTGGAGCTGCATGAGGGCCTCCCGCCTCTCGGGTTGTGGGGGGGCGCCGCGGACGATACAAGCCCCGCCTCAGTCGCCGCACGACTCAAGCTCCAGGGGCGCGCACCGCCGACATGGCGAAACCCATCTACGTGTTGAACGGGCCCAACCTGAACCTCCTGGGCGTCCGCGAGCCCCATATCTATGGCTCCGACACCCTCGAGGACGTACGCGAGGCTTGCGAGGCGCGCGCGCGCGACTTCGGCCGAAGGGTCGTGTTCCGCCAGTCCAACCACGAGGGCGAGCTGGTGGACTGGATCCAGGAAGCGCGCGAGGCCGCCTGCGCCGTCGTCATCAATCCCGCCGCCTACGGCCACACCTCGGTGGCGCTGCTGGACGCTCTGAAGGCGTGCGAGCCGCCGGTCGTGGAGTGCCACCTGTCCAACCCCGCCGCGCGCGAGGACTTCCGCCGCACGACCTACGTCTCCCTGGCCGCCCAAGGGGTGGTGCAGGGGTTCGGGATCGTGAGCTACGAGCTGGCGGTGGAGGCGGCCGCCCGGCTCGCCGAACCGGCCGACGGGCCGCGCGTTGACGCCCTTGAGGATCCCGCATGAGCGAACTGCCCTCCGCCAGCTCGGACGACGACCTGTCCGCCTCCGGCGCCGACATCGGGATCGACACCCGGGTCGTGCGCGAGCTGGCCGACATCCTCAACGCCACCGACCTGACGACGATCGAGGTCGAGCGGGGCGACCTGCGCATCCGCGTGGCGCGCGAGGTGACGGCCGCGCCCCTCGCCGCGATGCCGCAGATGCTGGCCGCCCCGCCCCCCGCCGCGGTGGCCGCGCCGACCGCTCCCCCGGCCGCGGCGCCC
>JASLDZ010000381.1 GCA_030151985.1 Caulobacteraceae bacterium
ATCAAGATCGGGCGCACCCACACCCAGGACGCCACGCCGCTGACGCTGGGCCAGGAGTTCTCGGGCTACTCGCACCAGGTCGCCCAGGCCGTGCGGCGCATCAAGGAGACGCTCTACGGCCTCTACGAGCTGGCCCAGGGCGGCACTGCGGTGGGCACCGGGCTGAACGCGCCGGTCGGCTTCGCGGAAGGGGTGGCCGAGCGGATCGCCCTGATCACCCGACTGCCGTTCATCAGCGCGCCCACCAAGTTCGAGGCGCTGGCGGCGCACGACGCCATGGTGTTCTCGCACGGCGCCATCAACTCGGCCGCCGCGGCCCTGTTCAAGATCGCCAACGACATCCGGCTGCTGGGCTCAGGCCCGCGCTCGGGCCTGGGCGAGCTGGCGTTGCCGGAGAACGAGCCCGGCTCCTCTATCATGCCCGGCAAGGTCAATCCGACCCAGGCCGAGGCCCTGACCATGGTGTGCGCCCACATCATCAAGATCGGGCGCACCCACACCCAGGACGCCACGCCGCTGACGCTGGGCCAGGAGTTCGGCGGCTACGCCCACCAGACGGCGATGAGCGTGCGGCGCATCAAGGAGACGCTCTACGGCCTCTACGAGCTGGCCCAGGGCGGCACGGCGGTCGGCACCGGCCTGACCGCGCCGGTCGGCTTCGCGGAGAAGGTGGCCGAGCGCATCGCGGCGATCACCAAGCTGCCGTTCGTGACCGCGCCCAACAAGTTCGAGGCGCTGGCCGCCCACGACGCCATGGTGTTCAGCCACGGGGCGCTGGCCGCGACCGCCTCGGCGCTGTTCAAGATCGCCAACGACCTGCGCTTCCTGGGGAGCGGGCCCCGATCGGGCCTCGGCGAGTTGCAGCTGCCGGAGAACGAGCCGGGCTCGTCAATCATGCCGGGCAAGGTCAATCCCACCCAGGCTGAAGCGCTGACCATGGTCTGCACGCGGGTGTTCGGCAACGAGACTACGCTCACCATGGCCGGCGCCTCCGGCCACTTCGAGCTCAACGTGTTCAACCCGGTGATGGCCTACAGCTTCCTGCAGTCGGTCCAGCTCCTGGGCGACGCGGCGCGCTCCTTCGCCGACAACATGGTGGCTGGCATCGAGGCGCGGGAGGACAACATCAAGGCCGCGCTCGACCGCTCGCTGATGCTGGTGACCGCGCTCGCCCCGAAGATCGGCTACGACGCCGCCGCCAAGATCGCCAAGACCGCCCATAGGAACGGCACCACCCTCCGCCAGGAGGCGGTCGGCGGCGGCTACGTGACGGATGCGGAGTTCGACGAAGTGGTGCGGCCCGAGAAGATGATCGCGCCGGGGTGAGCCGCGGGGAGCCGCGCGACGAGGCCTGTTGCTGGAGGAGTGAGCGGATCGTGGTAGACCTCACCTGCATGGGCAAGGTGACCTTCAACGTTCAGGTTGATGAAGAGCTTCTGGCGAAGGCGCGCGCTCGCGGCGTCGATCCCGATCGGGCGCTCGACGCATGGCTGCGTGATGCGCTGGAGGATCGCAAGCCGTTCAGGCTCGATCTGAACGCCAGCGCCCGCGAGAAGGCGGCGGACCCGGAAGGCTCCCGCCGCCGTGCGCGCGCGTGGGCGGAAGGCAGCCGGGACTATCTCGATGCGCTTCGGCGTTGGACCGAGGAGAACGGCGTCTTCGGCGAGGAGTGGCGCACCTGGTGATCGGGCAGTTCACCGTCCGCCGCCTGCGCGGCCGGTCGAAGGATCAGCTTGTCCTCGTGCTGCAATCCCACCTTGTGGAAGGTGTGGACACGGTGATCGTCGCGCCGCTGCTGATCGCGCCACAACCTCTCTCAGCCGGTTTGGCGGTGGCGGTCGATGTCGGCGGCACGTCGTACCAAGCAGCGCTGAACCAGCTTGGCGCCGTCCCCATGCATGCCCTTGGAGCGCAGATAGCTTCGGCCGAGCAGCTGGAGGATGACATCCGCCGCGGCCTCGATCGACTGTTTACCGGCTTCTAAAGGCTCACGGCTTCTCCGCCACCGCCTTCCCCACCGGGGCCAGCGCCAGCATCGCCAGTTGAAGGTCCTTCAGCGCGAAGGGGATGCCGATGATCGTCACCGCCTCGGCGCAGGCGATCAGGATGTGGCTGAGGGCGATGTACCAGCCCGCCAGCAGGAACCACACGACGTTCAGGACCACGCCGAGGCACCCCGTCCCCGCGTCCTCGCGGCCGGTCAGCCAGCGGCGGTCGACGATCTCCTTGCCGAAGGGCCAGAAGGCGAAGCCCGCGATGCGGAAGGCCGCGCCGGCCCACGGCAGGCCCACGATCGTGATCGCCAGCAGGCAGCCGCCCAGGAGCCACAGCAGCCCCGACAGCCACCCGCCGAGGATCAACCACAGGACGTTCAGGATCAGGCGCATGGCCCGATCCTAAGCGTGGCCGCGGCTCAGTTCGAGGGCTTCTCGCGCCACTCGGACTTGGCCTGCTCGGCGGTCTTGGAGAGGAACACCTTCTTCTCCTCGATGCGGTCGGCCCAGCTGACGGGGATCAGGTGGTGCTTGAAGCCGCCGGCGATGTCGAGCTTGGCCAGCTCGATCGTGTCGCCCAGCACGTGGTCCACGCGGCCGACATGATGGCCGTCCGAACCCACGACCTCGAAATGCTCCTCGATCTGCGAAGCGTTGATCATCTCGCGTCTCCTTGCGTTCAGGGGATGCGAGAGAGAACGTGAGCGGAGCGGGCCGGTTGCCCCAAGGGAGAGCGGCGATGGCCGAGGTGGTGAACCTGAACCGCGCCCGCAAAGCCCGCGCGAAGACCGAGGACAAGGCCGAGGCGGCCCGCAACCGCGCCACGCACGGGCGCACCAAGGCGGAGCGCACGCAGGCCAGGGCCGAGGCGGCCCGCCGGGCGCGCGAGCTCGACGGGGCGCGGCGCGAAGATCCGGCCGCCGACGACTGAGCCCCGCGCCCTCTACCGCCCCGGACCGGTCGCCAACGGGCGGGGCCCGCCGTCCCGCCCCCGCGTCATGGCGGCGAGCGCGGCGCTCTCCACCCGGATCCGCCACCAGAGCACCGCCAGGTTCAGCAGCCCGAACCCGAGCGATACCCACGGCAGCCCCACCGCCAGCGGCAGCACGAACATCTCGGCGCTCACCACGGCGTAGTTGGGGTGGCTGATCAACCGGTAGGGACCGCGGCGGACCAGCGTCTCGCCGGGCACCACGAAAACCCGCGTCGTCCAGCGCCGGCCGATGGAGCCCAGCACCCAGCCGCGGGCGACCTGCAGCAGCACGTAGACGCCGGTCCAGAACCACACGAGCCCGCGGTCCCACCCCAGCCCCCACAGCGTCAGCAGCCAGGCGGCGTGCATGGCGACGATCAGCGGGTAGTGCGCCGCGCCGACCTCCACCGCGCCCTGCGCCTTCAGCCGCGTCTCGTTGGCGCGCGCGTAGACCAGCTCCCCCAGCCGCTGGGCGGTGACGAGTCCCAGGAGGATGATCGTCTGGATCACGCCGCGGCGGCCCCCAGCGCCGCGAAGCTGGCGGTGAAGCCGGGACCTAGCGCCGCCATCGTCAGCGGGCCGGTCTCGCCGGCGGCCAGCACGCGCTCCAGCACAAAGAAGACCGTCGGCGCGCTCATGTTGCCGTACTCGGCCAGAACCTCGCGCTCGACATCCAGCGTCCCCTCCGCCAGCCCCATCACGCCCTCAAGCGCCGGCAGCACACGCGCGCCGCCGGGGTGGCAGACGTAGCGGGAGTGGCGTTCGTGGAAGGCCTGCGCCTCGCGACCGAACCCCTCCATCGCCTCGCCGAACCGCTGCTGCACGAAGGCGGGCAGCGTCGGCGCCAGCACGATGCCGAAGCCCACGGGATCGACCGTCCAGCCCATGATGTCGAGCGTGTCGGGCCACAGGTGCTGGGCGTCGGCCTCGACCGGGCGCGATCCCGGCGGTCCCTCCGCCCCCGCCCGCAGCACGGCGGCGGCGGCGCCGTCTCCGAACAGGGCGGTGGCGATCACGTTCGCCTTGGTGGCGGCGTCCGCCCGCACGCTGAGCGAGCACAGCTCCACCACGACCAGCAGCACAGCCTTGCCGGGCTCGGCGAGCGCCATCCGTCGCGCGATCGCCAGGCCGGAGACGCCTCCCGCGCAGCCCAGGCCGAACACCGGCACGCGCTTGACGCCCGGCGCGAACCCCAGCCGCCCGTGCAGCCGCGCCTCCAGGCTGGGCGTCGCGATGCCCGTGGTCGAGACGGTGACCACCGTGCCGACATCGGCCGCCGCCACGCCCGCGGCCGCCAGCACCTTCTCCGCCGCCTCGACGTAGAGTTGGCCCGCGACCTCCAGGTAGGCGTCGTTGCGTTCGGGCCAGGTGCGGGGCTGCGCGTACCACTCCATCGGCATGGCCGTGCGGCGGCGCCTGATGCCGGTGTTGGCGAACACCGCCAGGAGGTCGGGGGTGCGGAACACCTTGCCCTTGAACACCTCCGCCGCCGCGGCCGCGGCGACCTCCTGGTCGATCACGTGGTGCGGAACGGCGGTGGAAAGGCCGAGCAGGTACGGCTGG
>JASLDZ010000429.1 GCA_030151985.1 Caulobacteraceae bacterium
AGCTCGGGCGAGTTCTACTCCATCGCCGTCACCAACGGCCGCCAGCAGGCCGACACCGGCACCAAGATGATCCACCTGGGCGCGAACACCAAGTCGCGCATCGTATCCAAGGGCATCAGCGCGGGTCGGTCCTCGAACACCTACCGCGGCCTCGTCTCCGCCCACGCAAAGGCGAAGAACGCCCGCAACTTCACCCAGTGCGACAGCCTGCTCATCGGCAAGCAATGCGCCGCCCACACCGTCCCTTACGTCGAGGCCAAGACCGGCACGGCCAAGTTCGAGCACGAGGCCACCACTACGAGGCTCTCCGACGACCAGCTCTTCTACTGCCAGCAACGCGGCCTGAACGCCGAGGAGGCCGTGGCCCTCCTGGTCAACGGCTTCGTCCGCGACGTGCTCCAGGAACTCCCCATGGAGTTCGCCGTGGAGGCGCAGAAGCTGGTGGCGGTGAGTCTTGAGGGGAGCGTGGGGTGAGCGCCGGCGTAGAGGAACCCGAAGCCGCCTTCGATCATGAAGGCGAAGAGATGTCGCCGCACGACCCTCGGGCCGAACAGCTCGCGCGCGAGGCCGGCATGCCGGAGGATTTGATCGCCATGATCAAGGAAGGGCTGAAGGACTCGCGCGCAGGCCGTTTCAGCCCGTCCTCGGAGGTCTTCGCCCGACTAGCCAAGCGCTATGGCCGGTGAGGCGGTATGGACCCGACGCGCCGAACGGCAGCTTACCGACTACCTAGACCAGCTCGCCGAAATCCGGCCAGAGCTTATCGACGAAGCTCTTATGGAGCTGCGCGAGGCCGCGGATGGCGTCGCGCGCCGTCCTGGCGTTGCGCGGCCGGCCCGCTGGCGAGGGGCGCTGGAGCGCAGCGTCCGGCGTTGGCGCAAACTCCTGGTGCTGGAAAAGGTCGGATCAACCACTCGCGTGCTCGCCCTCTACGACCAGCGGCAGGACCTCTCCGCCGTCGATCCCTTTTTTGAGTGACCGCCTAGACCATGCTCTCCATCCACAATCTCCACGTCGCCATCGGCGGCGCCGACATTATCCGCGGGCTGTCGCTCGAGGTGCCCTCCGGCGAGGTGCATGCGGTCATGGGGCCGAACGGGGCGGGCAAATCGACACTCAGCTACACGCTGGCGGGGCGCGAGGGGTACGAGGTCACCCAGGGCGCCGTATCGCTCGACGGAGAGGACCTGCTGGCGCTCGACGCCTCCGAGCGGGCGGCGAAGGGGGTATTCCTATCGTTCCAGTATCCGCTCGAGATCCCCGGCGTTCCCGCGCTCACCTTCCTGCGCACGGCGGTGAACGCGCAGCGCAAGGCGCGGGGCGAGCCTGAGATGACCGCGCCCGAATTCCTGAAGAAGGCTCGCACCGCCGCGGCGGACCTGAAGATGGATTTCGAGATGCTGAAGCGCGGGCTGAACGTCGGCTTCTCCGGCGGCGAGAAGAAGCGGATGGAAATCCTGCAGATGGCGATGCTGCAGCCGCGCCTGCTGATCCTGGACGAGACCGACTCGGGGCTCGACATCGACGCCCTGCGCATCGTGGCCGACGGGGTGAACGCCATGCGCTCGGCCGATCGCTCGGCGCTGGTCATCACCCACTACCAGCGCCTGCTCGACTACATCCGCCCCGACCGCGTGCACGTGCTCAGCAAGGGCCGGATCGTCGCGTCGGGCGGGCCGGAACTGGCGCTCGAGCTGGAGCGCGAGGGCTACGACAAGTACGCGAGGGCGGCGTGAGCGTCGTTCCGCTACGGCGGCCGGCGGAGGTCGGCGAGGGGATCAGCGGCGTGGAGGCCGAGGCCGCGCACCCCACGCGCGCGCATCTCGCCGAGGCGATCCGTTCGGGCGACGTGTCGCTCCTGCCCACGCGGCGCGACGAGGCGTGGAAGTACAGCGACCTGCGCGCCGCCGTGCGCCACCTGCCGCACGCCGAGCTGCGGCGGTCGGAGCCGACGTCGGCGGGCCCGTTCTCCGAAGTTCTCGCCGAGGCCGAGACGGTGGTTCTCGACGGCCGGCGGCTCGACGGCGGGGGCGTTGTCCGCATCGACGGCGAGGCGGTGCGGCGCCTGCGGGTGATCGACGGCCTCGGCTCCCACGCCGCGGAACTCGACATCCATGTGGCCGAGGGCGGCGCGCTGACGCTGCTGGAGAGTTACGAGGGCGAGGCGGGCGGCTACGTGTCGGCGCTCGACCTCACGATCACGCTCGAACCCGGCGCGCGTTGCGAGCGCGTGGTGCTGACCGACGACGCGGCCGACGCCGTGCGCGTCGCCACGGCCGACGTGAGGCTGGCCCCCGGCGCGTCGTTCGCCCAAACGGTGGTGCTCACGGGCGCCAAGCTGCAGCGGCACGAGACGCGCTGCCCGCATCCCGGCGGCGGTTCGCAGGTGCGGATGGATGCGGTGCTGCTGCTCGACGGCGCGCGCCACGCCGACGCCACCACGGTGGTGGAGCACCGGGGCCTCGACGGCGCCACCTCGCAGGTCGCCAAAACGGTGGCGGCGGGGAAGTCGCGCGCCGTGTTCCAGGGCCGGATCGTCGTGGCGGAGGGCGCCGACGGCACCGACGCCCGCATGCGCCACGACGCCCTGATCCTGTCCGAAGGCGCCGAGGTGGACGCCAAGCCGGAGCTGGAGATCTACGCCGACGACGTGCAATGCGCCCACGGCAACACCATCGGCGCGCTGGACGATGACCTTCTGTTCTACATCCGCTCGCGGGGCGTGCCGGAGGCGGAGGCGAAGGTGCTGCTCACCCAGGCCTTCGTCGGCGAGGTGGTGGAGCGGATCGAACACGAGGGCGCGCGGGAGGTCGTGGCGGCGTTCGTGGCCGCGCGGCTGGCGGGGCGAGCGCGATGAGCGCGTCCATCG
>JASLDZ010000445.1 GCA_030151985.1 Caulobacteraceae bacterium
CGGTGGCGGGCGGCGCCGCCGGAGCGGGCGCGGCGGGCGCCAGCTTATCGAGCGCGGTCTGCGGCAGGCCGAGCGCGCCCGCGAGCCTTCCGTTCAGGTAGACGTCGACCGCGCCCGGATCGCTGGTCTCGGCGGTGAGCGCGGCGCCGGCGGGGGCGCGGAACGCCTCGCCGGGCTGCAGCACGGTGGCGAAGGCGATCCCCCCGTCGCTCCGGCGGACGACCAGCGACACCGACTTGCCGCGCGCCTGCAGGATCAGCGGTCCGGCGGCCGAACCCAGGATCGCGCGCTTGGTGGCGAAGGCGACGGGGCCGGTCGACGGCAGGAGCGTGGCCTTGGCCGCCGCCTGCTTGGCCGCCGCCTCGGCCCGCGCCGCGTCAGCGGCGGGGTCCATGCCGGGCGTCACGTAGGGCGGCGGCGGGCTCGACTCGGCGGGGGCGGGGCTGGGCTCGGCGAGCTTGGCCGGACCCACGGGCGTCGGCGGCGGCGCCCCGTCGCCCGGGATGCCGGCGACGCGCGGCGCGGGGTCGTCGCTGATCAGCGTGCGCTGCGCGACGTTCCACAGCGTCACGGCCGTGACCACCACCGCGATGGCGGCGTAGATGATGGGACGCCGCGGATCGCGCTCGCGACCGACGCCCACGGGGTTGCGCAGGCGCTGGTCGCCTTCCGGCCACTCGGCCTTGAAGCGGGCGGCGGCGACCTCGGCGTCGAGTCCCAGGGCGGCGGCGTAGGCGCGGACGTAGCCGATGGCGAACGGGCGGGACGGCAGGGCTGAGCGGTCTCCCTCCTCCAGCGCCACGAGGTATTGGCGGCGGATGCGGGTGGTCTCGGCCAGCTCGTCCAGGTCCTCGCCCCGGCGCTCGCGCACCGCCTGGAGGTAGCCGCCCAGCGTCTCATAGGCTTCGGGCGCCGTGAACCGCAGCGGGTCCACGACGTGGAGGTGGTGGGTCGATCCGAAATCAAGCGGCGCCATGCGCTTGGACCTTGACCTGCGACGACCGCGCCAGAGCTTCAGCATCGGAGCCTCAGCATGGCGCGCCGTCGCTTAAGCGAACAGGAGGAGGCTTAAGGATGGGATAACAGCCCGGCCCGCCTGCGGAAACCCGCGCGCGAGAGACTCACAGTGCGACATTTAGTTTTCGCGCCAGAGTCTCCACTTCGCCACGCACCGAGGCCGCGCCGCTGCGCAGCAGGCCCGCCACCCCGCGCCTGGCCGCGTCCCGGTCGGTGGAGAGGATCATGCGCTTCACCGGCGCGACGCCGCCCGGCGGCGCCGACAGCCGCTCGAAGCCCAGGGCCAGGAGCACGAACGCCTCCAGCGGCCGTCCCGCCATCTCGCCACAGACGGAAACGGGCGTGTCGAACTCCGCCCCCGCCTGGGCGATCTGCGACAGAACCCGCAGCGCGGGCGGCGACAGCGGGTCGTAGCGGTCGGCCATCAGCGGGTTTCCGCGGTCGGCGGCGAACAGGTACTGCATCAGGTCGTTCGTCCCGACGGAGACGAAGTCGGTCAGCGGCAGGAGCGCGTCCAGGTGCCAGAGCAGCGCCGGCGCCTCGATCATCGCGCCCACCCGCAGCGCCGACGGCACGGCGCGGCCCCGCCGGCGCGCCCAGTCGCACTCGCGGTCGACGAAGGCGCGGGCGCGGCGGAACTCCTCGACCGTGGCGACCAGCGGGAACATGACGGTGAGCTCGCGCCCGTTCGCCGCCCAGATCAGCGCGCGGAGCTGCTGGCGGAGGAGGGCGGGGCGGTCGAGCCCCATGCGCACCGCGCGCCAGCCCAGCGCCGGGTTGTCCTCCCGCTCGCTCTCCATGTACGGCAGGATCTTGTCGCCGCCGAGGTCCAGGGTGCGGAAGGTGACGGGCCTGTCGCCGGCCGCGTCCAGCACCCGGGCGTAGAGGTCCGTCTGGGCGGTCAGCCGGGGCATCTGCTCGGCGACCATGAACTGGAACTCGGTGCGGAACAGGCCCACGCCCTCCGCCCCCGTCTCCGGCAGGATGTCGAGGTCGATCGCCAGCCCGGCGTTCATCTGCAGCGCGATCTTCACGCCGTCCCGGGTCACGGCCGGCACGTCCCGCAGGGCGGCGAGGTCGGCGCGGCGCTGGGTGCGCACGGCCGCTCGCGCTTCGAACGCCTCCACCACGTCGGGACGGGGACGCAGCCAGGCGTCGGCCTGTTCGCCGTCGACCAGCACCGCGTCGCCCTCCGACACCCGGTCGCGCAGGCCCGCGAGCCGGCCCACGCAGGGCACGCCGAGCGCGCGGGCGATCAGGGCGGCGTGGCTGGCGGATGAGCCCTCCTCCAGCAGCAGCCCCTTCAGACGCGTCCGGTCGTACTCCAGGAGGTCGGCGGGGCCGATGTTGCGGGCGATCAGGATCGCGTCCTCCGGCAGGTCACGCGCGCTGTCGCCGTCGCCGGAGAGGTGGCGCAGCAGGCGGTCGCCAAGGTCCTCCAGGTCGTGCAGCCGCTCGCGCAGGTAGGCGTCGCGCGCCTGGCCGAGCCGTGCGCGGTGCTCGCTGCGGACCCGCTCGACGGCCGCCTCGGCGGTGAGGCCCGAGCGGACCGCCTCCTCCAGCCCGCGATTCCAGCCGCGGTCGTTGGCGAACATGCGGTAGGTTTCGAGCACGTCGTAGGGCTGTCCGACCAGGCCGTGACGGCCGTCGAGCATGTCGTCGATCTGGCGCTTCAGAGCGTCGAGCGCCCGGTGCAGCCGCTCCTCCTCCTCGGCGGCGTCCTCGGCGAGCAGTCGCCCCGCCGCGACGGGCGCCTCGTGCAGGACGGCGACGCCGCGGGCCAGGCCGTCGGAGAAGCGCTGGCCCCTGAGCCGTTCGGGCCGGTACGGCGCGAGCTCGACGTCCTTCAGCTCGGTCAGGCCGACGAGCTCGCCCGAGGCGACCATCTCGGCCAGCACCATGGCGATGGTCTGCAGGTCGTCGACCTCGTCCTCGCCATAGGTGCGCGAGGTCCGGTTCTGCACCACCAGCGCGCCGATCGGACGGCCCCCGCGCAGCAGGGGCACGCCCAGGAAGGCGTGGAACGGATCCTCCCCCGTCTCCGGGCGGTAGCTGAACAGCGGGTTCAGCGGCGCGTCGCGCAGGTTCACGGGCGCGCCGGTGCGCACGATTTCGCTGACCAGGCCCTCGCCGGGCTTCAGCCGGGTGACGTGGACGGCTTCCGGCTTCAAGCCCTCGGTGGCGAACAGCTCCATGTCGCCGGTGGCGCGGCGCAGGTAGATGGAGCACACCTCGGCGACCATCGAGGCGGCGACGATGCGCACCACCATGTCGAGCTTGGCCTGGGCGGGGCCGCCGCCCGCCATGGCCTCCCGGATCTGGCGCAGCAGGCTGCGCGGACCGCGCACCGCCAACGCCCGCTCGAGCATCGTCCGCCTCCCGTGACACCTGCCTTCTAGCGCCCTCGGGCCGGGGGGGCGAGGGGCTGCGAAGCGACTCGCCCCCGCGCGGGGATCGGGTTAGCGTGTGCTGGTCGGTCGGGGGATCGGCGATGCAGAACAGGGCTTTGGGGGCCTTCACACCATGCGGGAGAACCGCTTTTCCGTCCTCGCCGGCGTGCTGCTGGCCGCGGGCGCGCTGTCGACCGTCGTCTCCGCCGCGCCGCAGAAGCGCAAGGGCGCCCACGCCGCCCCGGCGTCGCCCGCCGCGGAGCCCGCCGTGGGCCCGGTCACCGGGCCCATAGCGGACTACTGGATGTCCGCCTCGACCACCTCCGGCTTCGGCTCGCAGCTGATGGGGGGAGGACGCCCCTCGATGGGCGCGCTGATGGGCATGGCCATGGGCCGGGGCGGAGGCCCGCAGAAGAGCCTCACGCTCGACCTCGGCTCCACCCAGTCGCCCAGCGGGCCGCCGCAGGCCGCGCACGCGCCGCCGCCCGGCCTGGGCGTCGGCCCCAGCCTGCCGCTGCTGACTCCCCGCCCGCCCAAGCCGGGCGCGCCCGAGGCTCGAGAGCACGACCCCGGGGACCCGGAGACCTACCAGCGGCCCAAGGGGAGGCTTTTGTTCTATTGGGGGTGCGGCGACCATGTCGGACCCGGCCAGCCGGTGGTGTTCGACTTCTCGACCCTGGGCACGGGGGCGCCCCTGCCGGACCTCGGCGGCGGGGTGACGGTCCACACGGAGCGGCCGCCCTCCTTCGGCCGGGTGACCACCTACGGGCGCTGGCCCAACGAGCAGACGAAGGTGAAGGTGCCGGCCACCGGCTCGCTGGTGGGCTCGCACAGCGTGCAGGGGGACTACTCGCCCCCGATCGCCTTCGAGGTGACCCCCGACCTCGACTTCTTGCCGCCCTTCGACGTGCAGAACACGGGGCCGAGCGCCGGCGGGGGCAAGCGGCTGGCCTGGAGCCCGGTGCAGGGCGCGGGCGGCTACTACCTCCAGATGATCGGGGCCAACGGGGCGGGCGCGAACGGCCGCCGCGACCCCAACGCCGGCGGCGACATGGTGTTCTGGTCGTCGTCCGCGGTGAAGACGGGGATCTTCGGCGGCGGCCTCGCCGACTACCTGCCGCCGTCGGAGGTGAGCCGGCTGGTCGCCCAGCGGGCCGTGCTGCCCGCCTCCGCCACCGAGTGCGTGGTGCCGGCCGAGGTGGCGCAGGCCGCTCCGATGGGCATCGTGCTCTCCATCGCCTACGGGCCGGAGCGCATCTTCACCGACCCGCCGCGTCCCCGCTCGGGCCCTTGGGACATCCGGTGGCGGGCGCGCGTCCGGGTGAAGTCGACCAACACGCTGCTGCTCGGCGCGCCAGGGGGCCCGAACGGTCGCGGACAGGCCGAGCCGCAGCATCCTCCCAGCGCGGGCGACATCGGCAAGAAGATCCTGGGCGGCTTCCGTCCGTTCTGATGCGCCGCGCCCTGCTCCTTCCCGCCCTGCTGTCGCTGGCCGCCTGCGCACACGGCGGCGGCCCCGCGCCGCCCGATCCTAAGCCGGAGCCGCCCAACGCCCGCGCGCGCCTCTACGCCGACTGCCTGCACCAGGCCGCGGGAGCGGGGAGCTACGACCGCCTGGGCCGCTACCTGCGCCTGACCTGCGCCGGCGCGCCGGCCGGGGCCCTGTTCGCGGCGATGGAGACCTATGCGCGCAACCGCGGCAACGTCGCGGTGGTGGACGGGGTGGAGACGCGGGGCCTCACCTCCACGACGGTGAACGACCGATGCTGGAGGCGGGGAGGTGAAACCTCCTGCCTGATCGTCGTGCCGGTGGGCGCCTTCCTGGATCCCGCGAACGACACGCCGCCGCCGAAGGCCAAGCCGGACGGCTAGGCCATGCGCGCCTGGGGCGGCCGGGCGGGGCGGCCTTTGCGGGCGCGGACCTCGTCGCGCGTCTCGCCCAGGGTGTCGGCCATGTTGGCCCCCCGCGCGCCCATCTCCACGGCCGGTCCGGTGGTGGTGTCCACCGCCGTCTGGTGCTCGATCTCGGAGTTCACCTCCGCCCCCACCAGCACGATGATGGTGGAGTACCAGAGCCAGGTCATGAAGCCGATCACCGCCCCCAGCGACCCATAGGTGGCGTTGAAGTGCCCGAAGTTGGACACGTAGAACGAGAAGGCGAGCGAGGCGGCCAGCCACATCACGGCCGCGAAGAGGCTCCCGGGCGTCAGCCAGGCCCAGCGCGCCTGCTGGCGGCTCGGCCCGAAGCGGTAGAGCAGCGACAGCCCCGCCGCCAGCAGCACGAGCATCACCGGCCAGCGCAGCTCCGCCCACCACAGCGAGCCCATGGCCACGTGGAACCGGCGCTGCACGAAGTTCAAGGCGACCGGCGCGGCCACGATCGCGGCGATCGCGCAGACGGCGAACAACAGGACCCCGAAGGTGAAGGCGAGGCTCACGAGGTTGAGCCGCACGAAGCTGCGCCGCTCCCGCTCCTCGTAGGCGACGTTCAGGCCGTCGAACAGCGCCTTGACCGCCCCGTTGGCGCTCCACAGCGAGAAGAGCAGGCTGACCACGAACGCCACGCCCAGGCCGCCCGACTTGCCGCCCGCGATCCTCTGCAACTCGTCGCCGATGAAGCTGAGGATGTCGTGGGGCACGAAGCCCGCCACCAGCCGCAGCTGCTCGCGCACGGTCGCCACGTCGGCGAACAGACCGTAGAGCGACACGAAGGCGGCCATGGCCGGGAACATCGCCAGCAGCGAGAAGAAGGTGACGCCGCCCGCGGTGGCCATGATCCGGTCCTTGCCGAAGTCGGCCCAGACCCGAGCGGCGATGTCGCGCCAGCCCTTGGCGGGGATCTGCAGCGGGTGCTCGGCCGAGCGTCCCCGGTCCGGAAGCGCCAGTTCCGCCGCCGCCACTGAAGGGCCGCCCCGGCGGGCGTCGCCCTTCAGCCCGGCGAGCGCGCGCTCCACGGGCGAGCCGCCCTCGCGCGGCCAGGCGACGATCATCGCCGCGACCGCGACGTAGCCCAGGAAGCTCAGCCGATCGAGGCGGGCCTGCCCCTTTGCCGCGCGCGCCGCCTTGATTCGGGCGCGCATCTCCCGGCGAGAGGGCGCACGGACGGGCGCCGCCTTCCGCGGCTTGTGGGAAGCTGTCTTGGCGGCCCCCGCCTTGGGCGAAGGCTTCAATCGACGGGCGAGGTGGTTCGCGGCGCGGGCCGCCTGCTCCAGCGGCGTCCGGCGGCGCAGCGGCCACGGGAGGCGGAGGCGTTTGGCGAAGGGCGCGGGCAGACGCATGGCTGGGAGGCGGACACGATTGCGGGAACGGCCCGTCCGCCGCCCCTCCTGCCTGCGTAAGCCGCTGAAGCTCCCGCCGTTCCGTCCCGACGCGCGCGGGGCGACGCGGGCCGCGCGACGCCCTAGATTGAGGTCATGAGCACGACCCTCGTCCAAGCCTGGACCCAGGCCCGCGACCGCCTGAAGGCCGCCCGCCTCGACAGCCCCGTCATCGACGCCCGCCTCCTCGTCGAGGCCGCCGCCGACGCCACCCGCACCGACATCGTCACCGACCCTTACCGCGCGGTCACGCCCGAACAGGCGGCGACGCTGAACGGCTACCTCGCCCGGCGGGAGCGGCGCGAGCCGGTCAGCCGCATCCTGGGCCGCAAGGGCTTCTGGAAGATCATGCTGCGCGTCACCCCCGACGTGCTCTCGCCCCGCCCCGACACCGAGACCGTGGTGCAGGAGGCGCTGGCGGCGTTCGGTGAGCACGAGGCGTTCGATCTTCTCGATCTCGGCGTCGGCTCGGGCGCGATCGCCCTGGCCATCCTCGCCGAGCGGCCGCGGGCGCGGGGCCTTGGGATCGACGTGTCGGAGGAGGCGATCGCGGTCGCGCGCGAGAACGCCGCCAACCTGGGGCTGGAGGGGCGGCTGGCGCTGCTCCGGGGCGACTGGACGCAGGGGATGGGCGACGGGCTGTTCGACCTCGTCGTCTCCAACCCGCCCTACATCCCGACGCCGGTGATCGCCACGCTCGACCCGGAGGTGCGCGAGCACGACCCGGCCCTCGCGCTCGACGGCGGCGAGGACGGGCTGGACGCCTACCGGACGCTGGCGCCCGAGGTGCTGCGGGTGCTGAGGCCCGGCGGCCGCTTCCTGGTGGAGATCGGGCACGACCAGTCGACCGCCGTCGAGCGGCTCTTCAGGGAGGCCGGCGCGAAGGAGGTGCGCACCATCCCGGACCTCGCGACGCGCGACCGCGTGGTGGCTGGATCGCGGCCGGTCTGAGGAGAGGCCGGACAAGAAAGCGCAGGCGAACCCCTTGGAAACCTGCGTGTGATTGGCTAAGTCCTGTCTGTCCCCCTCGAACGGCGACGCAGGACGCGGGCGATCCGGCCGGCGAAACGCGACGCGCGAGAGCTTCGACGCCTTCTTCAGCGCGGCTTCGCGCGGCGGCCGAATCCGGGGACGCTGAACGACGGTTCGAGAGACCGACCCTCCGGGACGCGCCGCCAGGCACGCGACGGGGTTGGGAGACCGGGATCGCCCGGCCGAAGGCTCGAGGAGCCGAACGCGACGCGGAACATCCGTCCGCGCGCCTCACCCAGGATTTGCGACCCGCGACGCGCGGGCGGTCCCATCACGGCGTGAACTTATGAGAGACTTCAAGGGTATGAAGCGCCAGCGCGGCCGCAATCGCGGCGGCGGCCAGGGCGGCGGCAAACCCCAGCACAATGTCAACCGCGCCTTCGACAGCCAGGGCCCGGAGAACATCAAGATTCGCGGCCACGCCCAGCACGTGTACGAGAAGTACTCGGGGCTGGCCCGCGACGCGCTCCTGGCCGGCGACCGGGTGCTCGGCGAGAACTACATGCAGCACGCGGAGCACTATTTCCGCACCCTGCGCGCCATCCAGCCGAACCGGCCGGCGTCCGACATCGCGGCGCGCGACAGCTTCACCTCGGGCATCGACATCGACTTCGAGGACGAGGCGCTCGAGACGGCGATGGAGGAGGCCGACGCCCAGGCGGCCGAGCGGGTCGCCAACGGCGGCGCGTCCAACGGGCAGAACGCGGGCGCCGCTCCGGCGCCCGAAGGCGAGGGCGGCGAGCCGCGCGGCGAGCGCTTCGAAGGCCGGCGCGAGCGCTTCGACCAGAACCCGAACCGCGAGCGCTTCCAGAACGACCGCTCCCAAAACGACCGCTACGGGAACGATCGGGGTCAGGGCGAGAGGGCGCAGGGCGAAGGCGGTGAGCGCGAGTTCCGCCGCGACCGCCAGAACGGGGATCGCCAGAACGGCGAGTTCCGCCGCGAGCGGCAGGAGCAGAACCGCGAGGGTCGCGACCGCGACCGGGGCGAGTTCCGCCGCGATCGCGGCGACCGTCAGGACCGGGGCGACCGGCCCGACCGCGGCGACCGTCCGGATCGGGGCGAGCGCCAGGACCGGAGCGAGCGTCAGGACCGCTGGGCGGCCGACCGGAACGGGGATTCGGCCCAGCCGCAGGCCGCGCCCGCCTCCGAGGCCTTCGAGCCGGCCGCCTCGCCTGAACCCGCCGGGGCGGTGCTGCGCAGCCGCGACGGGGAGGAGAGCCACGCCCCCGCCTTCCTGGGCGCCATGACGCCGGCTCCGGCCGCGTCCGCTTCGGAGGACGGCGGCGAGCCGCGTCGCCCCCGCACCCGCACCCGGCGCCCGCGCCGGGAGGACGGCGAGACCCCGGCCGCGCCCGTGGTGGCCGAGGACGCCTGATCGGCCTTCCGCGCGCGGTCCAATCCCCTTGGATCGCGCGCGTCTTCCGCTATAGCAGGGCCCACGCAAGCGTCCGCCGGCCCCGCCGCCGGATGCGCCCAGTCGCCCAGGGATTCCGATAGCCGCTATGGCGAGTACGCACGACGACGGCCACGCCGTGAACCACGACTACCACATCCTGCCGCCCAGCCCGTGGCCGCTGATCGGCTCGGCGGCGGCGATCCTGTGGGCCGTGGGGATGATCGTCTTCATGAAGGGCCTGTTCGGCCTGCCCAAGGGCACGCTGTGGGTCGCGGGCCTGGGCGTGGCGGGCATCCTCTATACGATGTTCGGCTGGTGGCAGCAGGTGATCCGCGAGAGCCGCGCGGGCGACCACACCCCCGTCGTCTCCATCGGCCTGCGCTACGGCATGATCCTGTTCATCGCCTCCGAGGTGATGTTCTTCGTCGCCTGGTTCTGGATGTTCTTTGAGATGGCCTTGTTCCATCACGACCGGACGTTCAGCGCGATCGAGGAAGTGCGGCAGGCCTGGGGCGCGTGGCCGCCCAAGGGCGTCGAGGTGCTGGACCCCTGGCACTTCCCGCTGATCAACACCCTCACCCTGCTCACCAGCGGCACCACCGTCACCTGGGCGCACCACGCGGTGATCGAGGGCGACCGCAAGGGCGCCAAGCTGGCGCTGTGGCTCACGGTGCTCTTGGGGGTGATGTTCACCTCGATCCAGGCCTACGAATACCGCGAGATCATCACCGAGAAGCTGTTCTTCAACACCGAGGCGTCCAACAGCGGCCTCTACGGCTCGGCCTTCTTTATGGCCACGGGCTTCCACGGCTTCCACGTGCTGATCGGCACCATCTTCCTGGCCGTGTGCCTGGTGCGGCTCTACGCGGGCCAGATGACGCCGACCAAGCATTTCGGGTTCGAGGCCGCGGCCTGGTACTGGCACTTCGTCGACGTGGTGTGGCTGTTCCTGTTCGCCTTCATCTACGTGATGTTCGGCCACCACGCCGGAAAGTAGCGACGCTGGCGCGGGCGAGGTCCGCCAGGCCCGCGGCCCCCCGCGCGACGCCCAGGCCCGCCCGTCGGGCCGCTCGGGCCGTCTCCGGCCCCGGCAGGAGCGTGTCCGCGGCGCTGCTGGTGCTGGCGGCGGTCGCCCTGCTCGTCGGGCTCGGCGTCTGGCAGCTTCAGCGTAAGGCGTGGAAGGAGCACCTCCTGGCGCGGATCGCCGCGCTGCAGGCCGCGCCGCCCGAGCCCCTGTCGGTGGTGCTGAACCGGGTGCGGGACGGCGGCGAGCTCGACTTCGTGCGCGTGGTCGCCCCCTGCGCGGCGCTGGGGCCGAAGAGCACCCACCTCTACGGCGTGCGTGAAGGCGGACCCGGCTGGCGACAGATCACAACCTGCCGGCTGGAGGACGGCCCCTACGGTTCCATCCTGGTCGACGCGGGCTATGACGCGACCCCCGGACTGTCCCAGCCGGTGGACGAGCCGATGACGGGCGGCGGAGGCGTCCGCCTGACGGGCGTTCTGCGCCTGCCCGAGCC
>JASLDZ010000146.1 GCA_030151985.1 Caulobacteraceae bacterium
ATCGACGCCGTGGCGCACGCCACGCTCGCCGCGTCGCGGAGGCCCGCGGCGTGAGCGTGCTGTTCGTCGCGGGCGCGGGCACCGACATTGGCAAGACGCACGTGACCGCGCGGCTGGCCTCGCGCCTGCGGAGCGCGGGACGGCCCGTCGTCGCGGTGAAGCCGGTGGTGAGCGGGGTCCCCGCCTGGGACGACCCCGCCTTCGTGACGAGCGACACCGCCCGCCTGCTCGCCGCCCAGGGCATGCCCCTCACGCGCGAGACGGTGGAGGCCTGCTCGCCCTGGCGCTTCGCCGCGCCGCTGTCGCCCGACATGGCGGCGGCGCGGGAGGGGCGCGGCGCCGCCATGTCGGGCGACAGCGGCGCGGCGAAGCGCCAGGGCGAGCAGGCGTCCACCGTCCCGCGCGTGAGGGGCGTGCCCTGGGCGGCGAGCAGGCGGGCGGTGTCGCTGGCGGTGAAGCCCGGGTCGTCCCAGGCGGGGACTCCGCTCACCACCGGCTTCACCGCGACAACCGGCCGTCCCGCGCTCCGCAGGCGCGAGGCCAGCAGCGCGGTCACGTGCGTCTTGCCGATGTCGGTGCCCGCGCCCGCGACGAACAGCACGCTCACGCGGCGGGCCTCCGAGAGGCGGCGAGGGTGGCGTGCGCCACCGCGTCGATGTTGGCGTCCGTGTGGGCGCTGGAGAGGGCGAAGCGCAGGCGCGCGGTCCCCGCCGGCACGGTCGGCGGGCGGATGCCCACCACCAGGAAGCCTTGCGCCTCCAAAGCCGCCGAGAGCGCCAGCGTCGCCTCCGCCTCGCCCACGGGGTAGGGCACGACGGCGCTTTGCGCGGGGGCGAGTCCGAGCCGCTCGCTCAGGCGCCGGGCGGCGCGCAGGACGCGGGCGCCGCGTTCCGGCTCCGCCTCCACGACCCGAAGCGCCGCCAGCGCCGCCGCCGCGGCCGAGGGCGGCAGGCCCGTGGTGTAGACGAAGCTGCGCGCGCGGCTCTTCAGGAGGTCGATCACCGCCTGCGACGCGCAGACGTAGCCGCCCACCGCTCCCAGCGTCTTGGACAGGGTGCCCATCTCCAGCGGCGCCCGCGCGGGCGCGTCCGAGACCATGCCCAGCCCGTGCGCGTCGTCCACGAGCAGCCAGGCGTCGTGGCGCTCCGCCGCGTTCAGCAGGGCGGGCATGGGAGCGCGGTCGCCGTCCATGCTGAAGACCCGCTCCGTCAGCACGAGCGCCCGCCCCGCCTTCGCCCGACGCTCGCCGAGGAGGCGCGACAGGTTCTCGACGTCGTTGTGACGGAAGGCGACCACCTCCGCGCCCGAGAGCTTGGCGCCCGCCCACAGGCAGGCGTGCGACAGCGCGTCGAGCAGCACGAGGTCGCCCGGACCCGCGAGCGCTGGCACGACGCCCAGGTTCGCCAGGTACCCGCTGGAGAAGACGAGCGCCGCCTCGCTCCCTTTCCAGCGCGCCAGCGCGGTCTCCAGCGCGCCCGTCTCCGGCGCGTCCCCGACCACCAGCCGCGATCCGCCCGCGCCGGCCCCGTGCCGCTCCAGCGCCTCGCGGGCGGCCGCCAGCACCTGCGGGTGGTGGGCGAGATCGAGGTAGTCGTTGCAGGCGAAGGAGGTCAGCACCCGCCCGTTCCGCTCCACCCGCGCGCCGCCCAACCGGGCGGTGGGCGTCAGCGCGCGCCGCAGGCCCCGGCCGTCCAGCGCCGCGAGCTTGTCCCGCGCGAAGGCGTCGAGGCTCTCCATGGCGGACGATCAACGCGGCGGCGCCTCCGCCGTCAAGCGGCCGAGCCTTGACACCGCGACGGTCGACGGGCCTCCCGAACGCCATGGACGACCCCCGCGCGCAGACCCTCTGGCGGCCCTACACCCAGATGAGGCGGGCGCCGCCGCCGCTGCGGGTCGCGGCCACGCGCGGATCGCGCCTCGTGCTGGAGGACGGGCGCGAGCTGGTCGACGGGATCGCCTCCTGGTGGACGGCCGCACACGGCTACAACCATCCCCACATCCGCGCCGCGGTCGCGGCCCAGCTTGAAACGATGCCGCACGTGATGTTCGGCGGGCTGACGCACGCCCCGGCCGAGCGGCTGGCGCGGCGGCTGGCGGCGCTGCTGCCGGGCGACCTTTCTCACGTGTTCTTCAGCGACTCGGGCTCGGTGGCGGTGGAGGTCGCGATGAAGGCGGCCCTCCAGGCCTGGCTGAACCGGGGCGTGGAGGGGCGCACGCGCTTCCTGAGCTTCCGCGGCGGCTACCATGGCGACACGCTCGCCACGATGTCGGTGTGCGACCCCGAGGAGGGAATGCACCGGCGCTTCGGCCAGGCGCTCCTGCCGCAGGTGATCGCCGACCTGCCGCGCACGCCAGCGCAGGCGCGGGCGCTGGACGCGCTGATGGCCGAGCACGCGGGCGGGCTCGCGGGCGTGATCGTGGAGCCGCTGGTGCAGGGCGCGGGCGGCATGCTGATGCACGCGCCGGAGGTCCTGGCCGAGGTCGCGCGGCTCGCGCGCAAGCACGGCCTGTTCCTGATCGCCGACGAGGTGTTCACGGGTTTCGGCCGCACCGGGACGATGTTCGCGTGCGAGCAGGCGGGCGTCGTCCCCGACCTGATCTGCCTGTCCAAGGCGCTGACCGGCGGCACGATGGGGCTCGCCGCCACGGTCGCCACCCCCGAGGTGTTCGAGGCCTTCTGGTCCGACGACCCGCAGGCGGCCCTGATGCACGGCCCCACCTTCATGGCCAACCCGCTCGCCTGCGCCGCCGCGAACGCGAGCCTGGACCTGTTCGAACGCGAGCCCCGGCTGGCGCAGGCGCGCGCGATCGAGGCGACGTTCCGCCGTCGGCTGGAGCCCCTGGCGAAACGGCCCGGCGTGGCCGACGTGCGCGTGCTCGGCGCGATCGCGGCGGTGGAGCTGGCGGGTCCGGTCGATCCCCTCGCCCTGCGCGCCGCCTTCCTGGACCGGGGCGCCTGGGTGCGGCCCCTGGGCGGCGTGGTCTATCTGACGCCG
>JASLDZ010000498.1 GCA_030151985.1 Caulobacteraceae bacterium
CACCACGCTGGGGCGGAGGCGAGTCTCAGGCGCTTCGTTCTGACAGCGGAGCGCCACCTTGCTCGGTCGCGTCAAGGGACGCCTCCGGCTCTTCGCCCTTGACCCGCCCTGCGCGCGGCGGCTGACCGGAGGGGTCGGGACGCAGGGCGTCCCTAAGATTTTCGACGAGCCTGCGGCGCGTCGAACACTGGGCTATGGGCAAGCAAGAAGAGAAGGAGAGAGGAGAGGGCGCGGTGTGCGGAGGTCGGGCGCGACACACCTCTCCCCTTGCGGGAGAGGGAGGGGCCCGGCGCGAAGCGACGGGAGGGTGAGGGGTCGCGCCACGCGGGCGGCGGAGGCTCTCCGCAGGGGCTACGCTTGGGGGTGGCGCGCGGGTGCCTCCCGTCCGGCGCCCGCCCGCAATCACCCCCGCGCCAGCGTCCCGTCCGGCTGCAGCACGCGGTAGAAGCAGCTCCTCGCGCCCGTATGGCAGGCGCCGTCGTCGCCGCCGGGGCGCACCTTCAGCCAGACCGCGTCCTGGTCGCAGTCGACGCGCATCTCCACCACCGCCTGCAGCTGGCCGGAGGTCTCGCCCTTCTTCCACAGCACCTGGCGCGAGCGGCTGAAGTAGTGGGCGACGCGGGTCTCGACCGTCAGCGCCAGCGCCTGCGCGTTCATCCACGCCAGCATCAGCACCTCGCCCGTGTCGGCGTGGGTGGCGACGGCGGCGACCAGGCCGTTCGCGTCGAAGCGGGGGGTGAGCACGGCGCCCCGCTCCAGGGCGGCCTTGTCGCCGGGTGGGGGGAAGGCGGCGTCGTCCATGCCTGCGCCTTAGCCCCCGATGTCGCGCTTGTCATTGGACAGGCGAGCGTGGCCGTGCGCTCCTCGCCGCATGGAGGAGGGCTGTCGATGCTGGTGGTGACGACCAACGAGGTGGCGGGCGAGCGGATCACGCAGACGCTCGGCCAGGCGTTCGGCGTGGTGGTGCGATCCAGAGGGCTGGGCGGCAACATCGTCGCGGGCCTGCGCTCGCTCGTGGGCGGCGAGATCCACGAATACACCCAGATGCTGGAGGAGGCGCGCCGCCACGCCATCGACCGGCTGGTCTCCAACGCCTCGCTGATGGGCGCCGACGCTGTGATCATGATGCGCTTCGACAGCTCGGAGCTGGGCGAGACCATGACCGAGGTCGTCGCCTACGGCACGGCGGTGAAGCTGGAGCCCGCGAACACGGTCCGCTACCGCGACGGGGCCGAGCCCGGGCATGAGCGGGTCGTGGAGCCGGCCGCTCACACCGCCGCGTCCGCCTCGGCGCAGAGCACGGTGGGCTCGGCCGTGCCGCCGACCTTCGGGCGTCGCCACGATGCTCCGTAACCTCGTTCTGGCGCTGGCGGCGGCGATGACGCTGGGCGGGCTGGCGCTGCTGGCGTTCGGCGTGCCCGCGTTCCAGCTGGTGGTCTTCGGCGTCCTGCTGCTCATCGGCACCCTGTGCGAGCGGGTGTTCTACAAGCGGCTGGAGGCGGCGCCGGCGCACGACGCCCGCTTCCAGCCTACGGCGGAGCGCTTCTTCGACGACGCCACGGGCGCGCCCGTCACCGTCTGGACCGACCCCAAGACCGGCGAACGGAAATACGTGCGGGACTGATGCGCCGCCGCTAGAAGCGCTGCGCCATGGCCCTGAAGCTCTACGACACCCTGCAGCGCAAGAAGGTCGAGTTCGTCCCCCGGGGGACGCCCTCGGCCGACAACCCCGTGACGCTCTACGTCTGCGGGCCGACGGTCTACAGCTACGCGCACATCGGCAACGCCCGGCCGGTGGTGGTGTTCGACGTGCTCTACCGCCTGCTGCGCCGCCTCTACGGCGAGGATGCGGTGCGCTACGCCCGCAACGTCACCGACGTGGACGACCGCATCAACGCCCAGGCCATGGCGCGGGGCGTGGACATCGGCGAGGTCACGGCCGAGTTCGAGCGCGCCTACCGCGACGACATGGCCGCGCTGAACGCGCTCCCGCCCGACGTCGAGCCGCACGCCACCGCGCACATCCCGGCGATGATCGACCAGATCGGGCGGCTCCTGGAGCGAGGCGCGGCCTACGAGGCGGGCGGAGAGGTGCTGTTCCACGTGGGGGCGTTCAAGGCCTACGACGCATTATCAAAGCGCCGCCGCGACCACCTGCTGGCGGGCGCGCGGGTGGAGGTGTCGGCGCTGAAGCGCGACCCGGCCGACTTCGTGCTGTGGAAGCCTGCCGCGCCTGGCGAGCCGGGGTGGGACAGCCCTTGGGGCCGCGGCCGGCCCGGCTGGCACATCGAGTGCTCGGCGATGATCGAGGAGGTGCTGGGCCTGCCGGTCGACATCCACGGCGGCGGCCACGACCTGATCTTCCCCCACCACACCAACGAGATCGCGCAAGGCTGCTGCGCGGTGGGCGCCACCGAACCGCAGGCCTACGCGCGCCACTGGATGCACAACGGCTTCCTGACCATGGACGCCGAGAAGATGAGCAAGTCGCTCGGCAACGTGCAGACGGTGCACGGCCTCTTGGATCGCTGGCCGGGCGAGGTGATCCGCTGGGCGCTGCTGAGCGCGCACTACCGCGCGCCGCTGGACTGGACGGATGCGCTGCTGGAGCAGAGTCGGAAGGAGCTTGATCGGCTATACGGAATGCTTAGCCGCACCGCTCATGTCGGGACGGTTCAACAATCACCAGCACAACCAATCCTCAACGCGTTATCTGAGGATCTCAACACGGCGGCAGCTAGAGTAGACATATTCGGGATATGCACGTTCATTGAACATGCATTGACGGAACGACGAGACGAAGAGGTCGCGATAGCAAGGGCGCGATTGCTTTCCGCATGTCATATTCTCGGCGTACTAGAAGTGGAGCCAGACGTATGGTTTTCCGGACGAGCCGATAGTGACCAAAAAACTAAGATTGGCGAGTTGATTTCGGCCCGCATCTCCGCCCGCGCGATGAGGGATTGGGCCGCGGCGGACCGTATCCGCGACGAGCTCGCCGCCCTGAACGTCGAGGTGCTGGACGGGCCGGGTGGAGCGGTGAGCTGGCGGCTGAAGGGCTGACGCCCGCTCCAAGCGCCTGAAGTCGCGGACGTTTCCGCCCTTAACCTCTTGAAGGCCAAGGTGCGCCAGCGGCGGAGCGTGTCAAGGACGGCCCTTCGGGCCGCCGCGGAGCGGTCGCCTTCGGCGGTCCTTGAGACGCTCCGCCGCTGGCGCAATCATCCGCCAAGAGGTTCAGGGCTTCCCCTCGCCGCAGAAGCGCCGATGCGACGCCCAGGGGAGGGCTCCGCCCGGTGAGGTCGGTCGCCATACCCTCTCCCTCCCCCTTGAGGGGAGGGTGGCCGGAGGGCGCCAGCCCGACGGACGGGTGGGGCCACAGAGCGAAGCGTAGAAAGCGCCAAGCGCGAGGCCGGGATCGAAGGGAGCTTACGCTCCGCTCTCGTTCCCCACCCGTCTCTCGCTGCGCTCGCGACACCCTCCCCTCAAGGGGGAGGGAGAAGGCCGGCGTGCTCGGCGAAGGCCGCTGGACCCCCGCGGCCGCGTCGCGCTAGCGTCGCGCCCATGCTCAAGCCCTCCGCCCTCGTAGCGCTCGCCCTCCTCGCCGCGGCTCCCGCCGCGCGGGCGGAGATCGCTCCCGCCCTCGCCGCGCGCATCGACGCGGCGGTGCAGGCGATCCTGAAGTCGACCGACACGCCCTCGGCCTCCGTCGCGATCGTGCAGGACGGCAAGCTGGCCTACGCCAAGGCCTATGGGCTGGCGCGGATCTCGCCCGCCAAGCCGGCGACGCTCGAGACACGCTACCAGATCGCCTCGGTCTCCAAGGAGTTCACCGCCGCCGCCGCGCTGCTGCTTCAGGAGGACGGCAAGCTTTCGCTCGACGACAAGGTCTCCAAGTGGTTCCCCGACCTGACCGACGCCGACAAGGTCAGCGTGCGCCAGCTCCTGACCCACACCTCGGGCTACTCGGACTACTGGCCGCAGGACTATGTGCTGGAGCGGTTCACCCACCCCACCACGCCCCGCGCGATCATGGACGAGTGGGGCAAGCGCTCGCTCGACTTCGCGCCGGGCGACGACTGGCAGTACTCCAACACCGGCTACGTCATCGCGGGCGAGATCATCGCCAAGGCGGCGGGCGAGCCCCTGTTCAGCTACCTGAAGCGCCGGGTGTTCACGCCGCTGCACATGCAGGTCGCCGACATCGACACGGGCGCGAGCCCTGAGGCCGCCGACGCCACCGGCTATCAGAAGGCCGCGCTCGGCCCCGTGCGGCCCGCGCCGGTCATGGGGGCGAACTGGCTCTATGCGGCGGGCGAGATGTCGACCACCGCCGCCGACGTCGCCCGCTGGGACGCCAGCCTGATCAACCGCAGCCTGTTGAAGCCCGCGAGCTACGAGCAGGAGCTGACGACCTATAAGCTGAACTCCGGCCGCGACACCGGCTACGCGCTCGGCCTGTTCGTGTCCGAGAAGGGGGGGCGCAAGGTGATCGAGCACTCCGGCGAGGGTGCGGGCTTCACCGCGGAGAACCTGATCTTCCCGGACGACAAGGTGGCGGTGGCGACGGCGGTGAACACCTTCTCCTCCTCGGGCGCGAGCGACATCGCGGACGCGGTCGCCAACCTGCTGCTGACGCCCAAGGGGCCGGAGGCGCAGGCGCGCCGCGTGTTCTCAGCGTTGCAGAAGGGCGCGCCGCCCAAGGGCGAGATGACGCCGGCGTGCGCGCTCTACTTCGACGCGCAGACCGTCGCCGACTACGCCTCCAGCCTCGGCCCACTCGGCGAGCCGGTGAGCTTCAGCGCGCGCGGCCACAGCCTGCGCGGCGGCATGAGCATCGACACCTACCGCGTGCGCGCGGGCGGCAAGACGCTCCGCGTCTCGGTGTTCACCACCAAGGACGGCAAGATCGACCAGTTCCTGGTCTACGACGCGAGCTGAGCTTCCGTCGCCGCGACGCCCAGCGCGAGGCGCAGGCGCGCCGCGGCCCAGGCCGGGTCGCTGGAGGGGGTCGCGCCCCGGCGGGGCGGTTCGCGGGTGAGCCGAAGGTGGTCGTCCACCGCCTCCACAAGGGCGCCGCCCGCGTTGCGGTGCAGGGGAGCGCCGGACGCCAGATCGTCGAGCAGGCGCGCGACCGTGCGGCCGCGCACCGGCGCCTCGCGCCCCGAGACGCACGCCAGCGCCATGGCCAGCTGAGCGCGCGCGACCTCCGGCGGTGCGCAGAGGAGGGCTGAGCGCGACGCCTCGCCCCGACCATCGGGCGCGATCTCCACCAGAGGCGACCTTCCCGGAGGCGGCGGCTCCGGCTCCGTCGCTTCATCCAGCTCCGCGGCGAGGCGGGCGCGGATGCGGGGGTGGCGCAGGTCGGCGTTGGCGGGGTCCTCGATCCAGACGAGTCCGCGGGCGTGGAGCCAGTCCCGCAGCGCGGCGCGCCGCGCCCCGAGCAGCGGCCGCAGCAGCGCGACGCCTCGCCCGTCCGGCCATACCGGCGAGGGCGCCCATTCGCGCAGCCGCCCCATGCCCGGCGCGTCGCTCTCGCGCATGCGGGCGTTCTCGGCGGCGTCGTCTCCCGTGTGGGCGAGGAGGATCACCCGCGCGCCCGCCTCCCGCGCCGCCTCCGCCAGCAGCCTGTGCCGCGCGGCGCGGGCGGCGGCGGGGAGCCTGCGCGCGGGTTTCGCTGCGTCCCAAACGAGCGGG